>CAWBCB010000036.1:0-23482 GCA_963787095.1 uncultured Cytophagales bacterium
TTCAAGCCTTCTTTCGATCCGCCACGGATCGACATCGACCAGCAAACCGACACCGCCGTTAAACGTGATCGCCTGCGCCTGCGCGCCGCCCATTTCGCCCAAACCCGCGGTCAAAACAAACTTTCCGGCAAGATTTCCCCAACCATTCTGCCGCGCCAGCGAACCAAAGGTTTCGTAAGTTCCCTGCAAAATCCCCTGCGTGCCGATATAGATCCAGCTTCCGGCGGTCATCTGGCCGTACATCATCAGGCCTTCGCGTTCGTATTGGTCGAACTGTTCCTGCGTCGCCCAATGCGGGACGATATTTGTATTGGCGATCAAAACCTTCGGCGCGTCGGTGTGGGATTTGAAAACCGCGACGGGTTTTCCCGATTGGACGAGCAACGTTTCGTCCGCTTCGAGATTCTTTCAGACTTTTCAAGAATCGCATCGTAGGTTTCCCAATTGCGCGCCGCTTTTCCGCGTCCGCCGTAGACGATCAGATTGTCGGGATCAAACGCGACTTCGGCGTCGAGATTGTTCTGGATCATTCGATACGCGGCTTCGATCAGCCAGTTTTTGCAGGTTAGTTCGGTTCCGGTCGGTGCTTTTATGTTCGTTTCATAAGAGATCGTATTCTGATCGAATTTCCGTGTTGATGCTGATTCTAAGAGGATTGGTGTAAAACGGCAATCGCTTAATCTTCCTCACAGGGCAAAAACAAAAAAGAATTCTCTTGGTTACCGAACAGGAAACGTGTAGAATCACGCATCCAGAGTAATAACTTGTGTTTTGCAAGCCAACCGGGCCATCAACCCATCCGGACAGCACAAAGCAAGGGAAAAGGAGAGTATATATGCCGCCACCCGCCAGTATATCCGCATCAGTAGGAAAATTCGGTAAGAACAAGTCCGCAGATGTCCTGCAGGTCCAGAGCTTGCTTAACAAATTTATTTCCGCGGGATGCTTCCGTGTGTCAAAATCCTGGTTTTGGATGGAATGGTCGGACCCAAAACGATCGGCGCGATGTCTGGCGTTTCAAAAGGGCATCCTGAATTTCACGAAGATTGACGGAAGAGTTGATCCGGGAGGATTGACGATCAACGGCCTAAACGGTCCTCTGAAATGGGCCAAGCCTGCCGCGGGCGGCGAAGAGACAAGTATGGATTGGCTGATCGCGCTTAGCGCCATCAAGGAGGGTCTTGTCGAATTCAATTTAATAATCAGGCAACATCAATGGCCCGAAAAATCATTGTTCGAAATCAAAAAATACGACCCGTGCTAATTAACAAAACTTTTGAGAGCAACCTTGTTAAGTTAAACCTATCAGTAGCTGCCGGATTCGGTGATTTTGAAAACAATAAAATGATAATTTCACCAAGCGTACCAACGTCATATCCATATCTCGGTCGGATAGGATGGATTGCCTCTGTACCTATGACTACAATTCCTGCGTCGGCTATGCAGCAAACCTGTCGGGCGGTTCCAGCAACTGCAGCAGGAGGGATGTTTGCGAACACTTTTTCTGGGTTGCAATGTCGATACGTCTTCTTCGGTACTAGGAACGGTTTCTTATCCAGGTAGTGCAGTTCCGACACCTTTCCCGACGCCGAGTATTTATCCTTCGCAAGCGAAGGTCTTGATTTTGACGCCGTAAGCAAACCGGAGGCTTCTTGGTCTTCCAACTTTGAAAGCGACGGTCCTCGCTTGGTTATGCGAAGCTATGAATGTGGAAGGCAATAAATAGCGAGTCCACTCTAAAAAGTCTAAATATCGAGAAAGCGGGACCGGATCACGATTCAGCATGTCGATTTCCAACCCAAAGCGCCGAAGTGCGGCGAAAACTTAGCCAGTCGCAAGCCGTTTCGGCGCAGCGTCTGGGCTATTTACGGATAACGGTTGTAGCCCTGAAGGGGCGGCATAAACCTCGATAATTCAGATGTTTACACGTTCGGCCCTTTCAGGGCAAGAACGATTATTTCAATCATAACCAGACGCTGCGCCTGCGGCTGGCGACTGGCGGCGAAGCGGGTTTCCTGCCGCGTTTTCAACGCTGGGACGCGCCAGACCATCATCAAATTCCAATTCTTATCGGATTCTCTCAGAAAGCGCCTTTTTAGAGTGGACTCAATAGTATTCAGACACCGTATCCAACATTCTCGCATTCGACGCTTTTTGACGAGATCTCTTCGAATTTTCCCGTCTTAACATTCGCGCGCCAAACCTTCAACAGCTTTGAATAGAATTCCTTGTCTTCATCCAAAGCTATCGCAAATACCTGGGAATCCGACACCCCATTCGAGAGACATCCGCCGGGGACATAGGTCTGATTCTCCTCAATCAGAGGCAGTTCCAATACATCGAGTACTTCGAGAATCACACGCGACCGGTCTGGTTCCAGGATCTCAATAGTTTTTTCAAACCAGACCATTGTCGGAACGTAAGACTGCACACCTGCCGGCCTCAGGTCATTGACCAGAAACAACGAATCCATCAATCCCTCATCGGTTTCCGCTACCACACGGCCGCCGACGCTTTCGAGCCCGGCCGGCAGCTGTCCCGATTCGTATTTGAGGCCTAGATACTTGCTCTGCGCACTGACCGAAATGGTGCCGGTGATGATCATTAATGCGACAACGAGAATGCGTCCAACGTAAAAACTCTTCATTTTCTTTTCCTCCGAATGCACTAAAAAACGGCTTTAGATTCGATGCTCATGGCGACAGTTTCTTTTTTTAGAAAACGGGGTTCTTTTTTTCCAATAATAGCCAAACCATATCGATTATTATAGTCTTATTGATCCCCAAAACAGATTCAAAAATAGAGGTTGAGAATATGAGAACTTTGATAGTCGCAGCAATTCTGGCGGCCGCCGTGCTGACGGTGCAAACAGAAGCCCAGGTTAAGGAAGAATCTCCAAAAACCGTATATGACGCAGCTTTGGCTGAAAGACTCGGCGCGGACGATTACGGCATGCGGAGCTATGTGTATGTACTACTAAGAACCGGAAAAGCAAACATCACGGATGAAAAGAAGCGCAAAGCGATCTTTGACGGCCACTTCGCGAATATGGGACGTCTTGCCGAAGAAGGCAAACTGGTAGCAGCCGGACCGTTTGAGGATCCCAAAGGAATCATGCGCGGCTTTTTTATATACAACGTTGCCACCATCGAAGAGGCGCAGAAACTTGTCGAAACAGACCCGGGTGTCAGTTCCGGGATATTTGAATCATCCACAATTAATATTTTTGTTACAGCTTTCATTCGTTAATTAAAAAATCCATCATGATTGTTGTACCAACATTTTTTTCTGAATCTATGCTCATTTTTCCATTTAAATAATTAACCCTGCTTTTAATAGTGGCCATACCAGAATGATTCCGTTCATCTGATTCTTGTGTATTAAAACCCAGTCCATTGTCCTCCACAATCACACTTAAGCGTTCGTTTTCTCGGATGAATTGAATGATGGCTTGGGTTGCCTGAGCATGCTTAATAACATTATTCAACAGCTCCTGAATAATTCGAAACAACATAATTTCAGTGGTGGCATTAAGTCGCTTATTCATTCCGTGTACTTCTAGCGATACCGTTAGCAATTTTCCGGCACTTATATTGTCACATAAATCTTTTACCGCATTTACCAATCCAAGTTTCATCAGCACTTCAGGCATCATGTTGTGAGCTATGCGCCTTACCTCCACAGATGCAGTATCCACAATCGAATAACTTTTTTGAAAAAGATCATTTTCTTTTAGCATTGGAGTATCGTGCTGTAGCGTGCTGAAATACATTTTTACGGTTGAGAATAATCCGCCTAAGCCATCATGCAAATCTTTTGCGATACGGGTGCGTTCTGCCTCCTGGCCATTGATCATGCTTTGCAAAGACACAACTTGTTGTTGCCGTTCTAAATATTTTATCTGCTCTTGCTGATATTTTCTTTCTTGTTCTGCCAATAGATTTTTCTGTCTGGAATTTCGGTAGAATAAACCAAGAATGATTAATGCTCCGGAGGCACCAATTCCACCAACAATCAAAATTCTGTTTCGCCTCACTACTTCCAATTCATTTTGAGTATTGGTAATGGTAAGTGCAGCAATCTCTTGTTCCTTTTTTTGATTTTGATATTTAGATTCCAGGGAAAGGGTAATCTTATGTGTCTCTTGATTCAATGCACTATCAGCATAGATTTTGTTTAGCTCGGCATAGCCCAACGCGGTTTTATAATCTCCAATGCGTGACGCATTTTTTTTAAGCACGTCATACGTGTCGGCCACAACCTGATACAATTTTAATTCTCTGCCAATAGCATTGGCCTCTAGCGCATATCGTTCAGCCGCATTATAATTCTTTATCTTAAAGTAAAGATCAGCTACGTTATTTGCAGCCTCACTTTGTAAAAGTTTGTTACCAATACTTTTATTTAATTGATAGGATTTGAGATAAGCCTCATTGGCTTTTTCAAAATCATGCGTGTTTTGATAATAGTAGCCTTCATTGTTGGCCACCATGGCCGAAAGAATAACATTATCAATCGATTGATTGATTGCAATGGCCGAGTCCAGGTGTTTTTTACTTATCGCAAGCTCATTCTGCTTGATGTACGCATCAAAAATGGTAAGGTGTAACATCACGCGATAGCGACTCTCATGCGGATATCCGGTTATCAATAACGCTTTCTTCCCGTATTCAATCGCTTTAGGAAATTGTTTTGCACCTAAAAAATTATAAGAAATACTGCTGTAGGTTTGAGGGAGCATATTTTTCAACTGTGCATCATTTGAAGCATCAATTGAATTAACTGCCTTCAGTAAGTATTCTATGGAAGTACCATGGTCAGATTGATAGTTGTACACGTATGCAAATGCATTATAGCAACGCACCTCTAGCAAGGTGTCTTTACGATTAAATGCGGATAGTAATGCTTTGTCCAAATAGTGTTTTGCACTATCATAGTTGATTTAGATTTGTGTAGGTCATTCCCAGTCGATAACTAGCCAATCCCACATTTTTCTTATCTCCTGTTTCCTCTACCAGCAGCAATGCCTTGGTTGCATATTGTAAGGATGAGTCATACAGTCCACGATCAAAATAATAACGCTGTAGTTGCGTAAAAGCATTTATTGAGTTGCTATCGCGTTTGGGGTTCATGGCAATACCAACAAGGCTATCAACATAACCTTTTGATACGGGTTGAGCTACCAAAAAAATACTTAGCAGATTGATTTGTAATACGAGTGCGAAATATCGAACCAACCCTTTCATCGTCCTAAATTACGGTATTGACAAGTATCGCCTTCTACCTGCTTTCAGGTATATTTTATCACTCCTAATTCATGGTATTCAGGTATTGAGCCGGCTAATGGTTACTCCTATTTTTATTCAGTAATCGATTTTACCCTAAACAGTCTTTGTATGAAAAAGATCGTCCTGTTTTTTGCCGCACTCGTAGTAAGCATTAGCGCTTTTTCTACCGTTCGCACAGTAAGCAGCAATCCTGCAACGCTTGGTCAGTTTAATACCATTCAAGCTGCCATTGACGCGAGTGCCGATAGCGATACAGTGTATGTGTATGGAAGCCCAAACACATACGATGCCTTTACTATTACTGATAAAAAAATTACTGTAATTGGCCCAGGGTGGGCACCCGATAAAAATTTGCCGCTCCAAGCAATTGTTAATGGTGCTAATATTCGCAATTCCCCGGCAGGCGGCACCCCAGACGGTTCTGAATTGCAAGGGTTAATATTTGTTGCTTCGGTCAGGGTATCCGCATTAAATGTAGGCGGTGATTTACCCGTAAATAATATAAGATTAATTCGCTGTCAACTCAATTCTAGTGTCACTTGGGATCTCGCCTCCAATGGATTTCTAATTGAGGGATGTATATTTTATAATACCTTAAATTTTTCAGGAAGCGTTACGTACCAAAATTTTCTCTTCCAGAACAACGTGTTCTTTTTTAGCACTTGTTGTTTAAGTTTTCAAATCAATGGACTTACGAACAGTGTGAACGTGAGATTTGATCATAATCTTTTTTATAGCAGCAATAATAGTGGCGGAGGAACTGTTGCGCTATTTGTTACTAATTGTAGGTTCCTCACGCTCTCCAATAACATTTTCAATCAAGTTAATGTTGGGAGTAATCTTAGCTTTAGCACCTTCAACAACAATATAACCAACAACATTACTCTCAATTCGGCCAATGCAACTTCTAATGCCACACCCTGGGCCATAAACAGCAATGTGGACGGTGGTGGAAATGTGACTAATCAAAACCCATTAATGGCTGACCAGGCGGTGATTAACGGAAACAACGGTTCTCCTCTATTAAACTTTACCATTGCGAGTGGCCCAGCTAATAACTCGGGCAGCGATGGAAAAGATATGGGACTTTTGTTTGACGCCACCGGTAGTTTAAACTGGACCAACAGCCGCAACAGTCGCTTGCCGCGAATCTTCAGTATGAACATTACTACACCTACTGTAACACCCGGAGGTAATTTGAGTGTGACCGTGGATGCGAGGAAGAGTAACTAACTAAAAGTAGGCAGTTGCCAGTATGCAGTTGACAAAGTTGGGTCACATTAATTATAGTATTAAGAAATGATGAGATGATTGATAGGGGAGCATATCTCAAAATGAAGTTTAATATGCGGATGACTGCTTACTGTCTGCTGCTTACTGCTTACTTTTTAATTCCTTCTTCATTAACAGCTCAAACCATTCTCAAAGCCGAATATTTCTTTGACATCGATCCCGGAAACGGAAATGGTATACCCATCACCTTTACACCTACTGGTGGTGCGGTAGTTTTTACAACAAGTATTCCTACCACATCTTTATCCGCTGGATTTCATCATTTGGCCATACGGGTTAAAGAGACAGGTGGCTTATGGAGTCAGTTCGAGCATCGTGGATTTTACTTAACCACATCAACAGCCAATGCAGCAAACATAACAGCTGCTGAATACTTTTTTGATACCGATCCCGGACAAGGAGCAGGAACATCCATCCCGGTAACGGCTGGAGCCACCACAAATTTTGTTGTAAGTATTCCAACAAGCAAGTCTTACTTCCGGGTTTCACTTTCTGGCTATTCGCACAAAAGGCCTCGATGGCCGATGGGGTTTATTTGAAGGTCGTGGATTTTATATCACTGCGTCAACTTCAAATGTACCAAACCTTACCGCTGCCGAGTATTTTTTTGATACCGACCCCGGGCAAGGAAATGGCACTGCAATTCCAATTACCCCCGGAGCCACTGCAAATTTTATTGCCAGCATTCCAACAGCAAGTCTTACACCCGGCTTTCACTTCGTGGCCGTCCGCACCAAAGGACCTGATGGTAAATGGGGAATTTTTGAAAGCCGTGGATTTTATATCACCTCATCCACCACTGAGTCTCCCAACATTACTAAAGCGGAATATTTTTTTGATACGGATCCTGGACAAGGAAATGGAATTCCAATTTCAATTACACCGGGTGCAATTTCAAATTTTACGGTAAGCTTGCCTTCAACCGGATTAACACCTGGATTTCATTTTCTTGCCATTCGTACTCAAGGGGCTGATGGACGATGGGGAGTATTTGAAAGTCGTGGATTTTATTTTTCACCCATTGCTACCACTGCAAGTGATATTGTTGCTGCTGAATATTATATCGATGGGGATGACCCCGGAGAAGGAAACGGAAGTCCCTTAACCGTACTTACGCCTGGCCCAACTGTTAATCAAAATTTTGACATTACGATCAATGGCGTTCCATCAGGAGCGCGAACGTTAAATATTCGTGCAAAAGATAGCAAAGGTGTCTGGAGTCAGATTGCTACTCAGCCTTTTAATGTGCTGGCATGCACACCACCTTCTGTACCCACAGCAACCGGGGATTCTCGTTGCAACAGTGGCACAGTAATACTTACTGCAACAAGTGGTGCAACAGGTTCACAGGTTTATCGCTGGTATGCCGATGCAAGTAGTACAACAGTTTTATTCACAGGAGCCGCATTTACAACTCCCTCTTTAACTTCAACCACCGATTTTTTCGCAAGTGTATTTGATCCCGGTACACTTTGTGAGAGCAATCGTGTTGCGGTAACTGCTGGAATAATCAGCACTACTCCCCCCATATTAAATATTACCGGAAGTGTTACCATCTGCGAAGGCAACTCAATCATGCTAAGTGCGCCTGTTGGATTTGCAACCTATGCGTGGTCAAATGGCGAAGCAACTCGCGAAATTTCGGTAACTACTGCGGGAGATTATACAGTCATTGTTGGCAATGCTACCTGTCAAAGCATGCCTTCTGCACCTGCTACCATTGTTGTATCAACCAAGCCAGCAAAACCAATTGTTACCGCAGGCGGCACAACTAATTTATGTGATGGTGCAACTGTAACGCTCACTGCCCCCACTGGATTTTCTTACGCATGGTCATCTGGCGAAACGACTCAAGCTATTGTTGTAAGTGCCACTGGCAATTATTCGGTAATTGTTTCCAATGCTAGTAATTGTGCGAGCTCTGCATCGGATGCTATTCAGGTGGTGGCAACAACAACTCCTTCCAAACCTGTGATTGAAATCTTTGGCAGCACAACATTATGTGGCACAAATTCCGTTGGGCTTTTGGCTCCCTCCGGCTTTTCCATTTATCAATGGTCGAGCGGGCAAACTACACAAGGAATAACGGTATCTGCATCCGGTACGTATTCTGTCATAGTAGGAAATTCAGCAACCTGTTTGTCCTCCGCTTCAGTGGGTGTTGCGGTTATAGCAACAGGTCAACCCTGCACTACCACCGGTGGCACTAATGCGCCCCCCGTAATTGATACTAAACCTTTTGCCGCTGTTATCGAGGGTAAACTTGTTATTGATCTTACTACACGCGTGAGTGACCCAGACAACAACATCAACTTCTCCTCGCTTCGCGTAATTAACAATGCTACCTCACGTGGTGTTGCGGCCAGCATCTCATCTTCCTTTGAATTAATAGTTGATTATGCGAATACTCCTTTCACGGGGGTGGATCGCATTACGCTTGAAGTGTGCGATCTGGCCGGAGCCTGTGCGCAACAGGTAATTGATATTGAGGTAGTGGGTGAAGTAGAAGTATTTAATGGCATTACTCCGGATGGGGATGGACTGAATGATTTTCTTTTGATTAAATATCTCGATGTGGTAGAGGGTGCATCAAAAAATAAAGTCACGATTTTAAATCGTTGGGGCGATGTTGTTTTTGAGATTGATGATTACGATAATCTAAGTCGGGTATTCACTGGCCAAACTAATTCCGGAAACGATCTTCCTTCAGGCACCTACTTCTATAAAATAGATTTCGCGCTAAGCAAATCATCCATTAATGGATTTATTACTTTAAAGCGTTGACCATGAAAAAAATACTTACCCTGTTTGTTTTTTTCTGTAGCGTTGCCGCGATGGCGCAACAAGATCCACTATACTCGCAATACATAAACAATTTGCTGCTCATCAATCCGGCATACTCGGGGAGCACGACCGACTTAAATCTTATCGGCCATGTACCGCAAACAATGGGTAGGATTTGACGGAAGTCCTGCCACCTTTAATGCGAATGGACACATTGCACTATCAAATAATCGTATGGGAGCAGGACTCATTGTGCTGCAAGATAAAATTGGAAGTGATAAGACATCTGAGGTTACATTCACCTACGGATATCACATCCCTTTAAATAATGATCTTACTCTTTCATTTGGCTTACAGGGCGGTGCGATCAATTACTACAGTGATTATTCTGATTTAAAAATTAATCCTGCCGACAGTAAATTCACCAATCAAAGCGTTTGGAAACCAAACCTTGGCACAGGGTTCATTCTTAAAAATGAAAATTTTTTAATTAGTTTTTCAGTGCCCAAATTGTTGAAAGCGAATTCAACCGTTGAACAAGTAAGTACAAGTTTATACAATCAGCATGCGTATGCATTAGGTGCCTATGTGTTTCAACTATCCCATCGCATAAAAGTAAAACCTTGGGTGTTAGCACGCATGGTAAGTGGTGCTCCAACTTCGCTCGACTATGGCGCATCCATTAAAGTAGATGATAGTTATTCGTTAGGGCTTTTTACCCGAAACTTTGAAACCTATGGCACTTTCGCGCAGATAAATCTGGGTGACCATTTACGCTTTGCCTATGTTTTTGAATTACCAACAAAAAATTCAGTGGGCACGCAGTTTACTACACATGAACTTACCTTGGGAGTTCGGTTGAGTGTTCTTGGTTTTCATGATCTTAATGTCATCAAAA
The DNA here is from genome assembly GCA_963787095.1 of uncultured Cytophagales bacterium. GTDB lineage: Bacteria > Bacteroidota > Bacteroidia > Cytophagales > Cyclobacteriaceae > ELB16-189. The sequence continues at coordinate 10,264 of CAWBCB010000036.1, forward strand.
ATTTTTGACACCAGCTCCCATCATTTCCCCTGAGGCTCCATATAAATAATCTTTACTTTTCCCTCATTTATTGTTAAATAGAGGCTCCTAAATCGATTGCAATGAAGCCCTCAACTCCACTATTACAATTTTTAAAATGGGAGCAAGAAATCCCACAAGAGATTCTTTTCCGGCAACCTTTTGCAGGCGAGTGGCGAACCTGGACCTACCGACAGGCGGGCGAAGAGATTCGTAAAATCGCTTCAGGCCTCAAAAAATTAAATCTGCCTCCGCGCAGCAACATTGCCCTGCTCTCAAAAAATTGTGCGCATTGGATCATGGCCGACTTAGCAATTATGATGGCCGGTCACATTTCTGTTCCACTTTATGCAACGCTAACCGCACCGTCTATAAAACAAATTTTAGATCATAGCGGATCTAAAGTGATTATTATCGGTAAGCTGGATAACTATAAAGAACAACAAGAAGGAATAGCGGCTGGCATTACACGCATTGGTATTGAATTATATGGAATACAGGAGGCGCAATCATGGGAAAAGATATTGAATTCAGAAAGTCCCATTCCTGAAATTGCTAACTGGGATCGTGATGAACTACTCACCATCATGTACACCTCGGGCACAACCGGAAAACCAAAAGGCGTAATGCACTCAGCCGGAAATTTTGATGCGATGGCTCAAACGGGAATTAATGATTTAACACTTCCACTCAGGCCGCGGTTGTTTTCTTATTTGCCGATGAGTCATATTGCTGAGCGTGCCGGTATTGAAATGGTTGGAATTTATCTGGGAGCTACCTTTTCATTTGCGGAATCAACTGAAACGTTTCCAAAAAATGTAACAGCTACTCAACCCAATATGTTTTTTGCTGTTCCCCGCATCTGGGCTAAGTTTCGTGAGAAAATTTCGGAGAAACTTCCACCTAAAAAATTAAACACACTATTATCGATTCCTATTATCAATACCATTGTTCGAAACAGTTTAAAGAAGAAACTTGGACTTTCTGAAGCCACCCATATTTATTCCGGTGCGGCTCCTATCTCCATTGAATTATTAGAATGGTTCGATAGAATTGGAGTCACCATTTACCAGGTCATTGGCATGACTGAAGATTGCATCTGCTCTCACTTCAGTCGCAAGGAAGCCAATCGCTTTGGCACCGTAGGCAAGCCCCTTACGGGAGTTCAGGTAAAAATTGCTGACGATGGAGAATTCCGTTTGAAGTGCGCAGCCATGATGAAAGGATATTATAAAGAAGCTGAGTTAACAGCAGCATCGTTTGATGAAGAAGGATATTTTAAGACTGGTGATAAAGGTGAGTACAGCAGCGATGGGTATCTTTCTATTACGGGTCGCATAAAAGATCAGTTTAAAACGGATAAAGGAAAATATGTTTCTCCTGCGCCCATAGAAATGTTGCTGCTCGCCAATACCGATATTGAACAGGCATGTGTGGTAGGTATGGGAATTCCACAACCTATAGCACTCATTGTTTTGTCTGCCACAGGCAAAGCGAAAACAAAAGAAGATTTGATTGCTAGTTTATCTTCTTCATTGGCAGAAGTAAATCCCGGCTTAGAATCGTACGAAAAATTGGAAAAGATGGTGGTGATGAAAGGGGATTGGACCGTAGAGAATGGATTGATCACGCCTACCTTAAAAGTAAAGCGTAACGAAGTAGAAAAAATTCACATTCCCCGGTACTCAGAGTGGTATCATACGCAGGCGGGAGTTGTGGTTTGGGAATGATGTAAATCATTTTTTCTCATGAGTACACTCATAGTCTCTCTTTGACTGGATCATATCTTTACAGAAGAAAGAAAAGCACGTTTGGTTATGATCATTCCAAACCATTGAGCATTTCTCTCCATGCGCAACTGTAACCCATCTGATTATGAAAAAGAGAGAGCCTGTTAGTTCAATTATGAGTAAGAATGTTCAAGTTGTGGACATAAATGACAAATTAGACCACGTTACTGAGGTGATCAGAAAGTATGGCATTCGGCACGTGCCCGTTGTTAAGGATCAGCAACTGGTTGGTATCATTAGCAAGACCGATATTAATCGATTAACGTTTAGCAGTTTATTTACCGGCCAGGAAGGATCTGATGAAGCAGTTTTTGAGCTGCTCAATATCAGCCAGGTAATGTCGCACAAACCAAGGGTGGTGCGGGCAGACGAAAGCATTCGGGATGTCGCTGAAATTTTAGCTGTTGAAGAGTTTCACGCTCTTCCCGTTGTCGATTCTGCTGATGGTTCTAAGCTGGTAGGCATAGTTACCACAACGGATGTGATCAGGTATATGCTTGAACAATACTGATTGCAGAGTGACGAATTATGAATTTAGGATTCCCAAATTCGTAATTCGTCCTTCTTAAACTTTACCTACTTAAGTCGCGCCTTAAAAAAGGCCAGCGTGTTCTTATAGGCATCTTCCGTAAATGCTTCGTTGTGTTTCGGATTGCTTGGGTTCGCAAAGGCATGATCGGCATCATATGCTTTCACGGTTAGTTTTTTACCAGCCGCTTTCATGTTGGCTTCAAATTTATCCATCACCTCTTTGTTAATCCACTTATCTTGAGTGGGCCAAATGTTTAACACATCGGTGTTTAACGATTTCAATTTTGCTACATCGGTTTCGGGCATGCCATAATACATGACACAAGCAACTGCTTGCTTCTGCGCGGTTAACGAGGCTTGCAAGGAAAGTCCGCCCCCAAAGCACCAACCAATGGTTCCAATCCTAGCCGACTTACCCGCTAACGTCATGGCTCCTTTTATGATGGCAGTTCCACGATCTGCTTTAAACTCACCCATAAATTTTCCGGCTTCATCACTGGCCGTTGCTATTTTCCCATCATACATATCCAACGCAATCACATTTACATTACCTAAGTCATTGTAAAGTTTTTCTGCTTCGCGTTTAATGTGATCATTCAAACCCCACCACTCCTGAAAAACAAAAATCCAATTGTTGGTTTTTGATTTTGCCTGAATCAGATAGCCGCTGGCTTCTTTGCCATCCGGAGTTTTAAACGTTACCATTTTACCAACTTCACTTACGTGGATGTAAGGAAGTGGATTTTGATGACTGCTCTTAAACTCTTTGTTCGAAGCTAGCAACGCAAACTTATCGATGGTTGGCGTATGACAAACAGTAATGTCATCTTGCGCGAGGATGGTAAGCGAACTTAGTGCGCTCACCATCAATAGAAGAAATTTTTTCATGGTGTTTAAAGTTTAGTTTTTTATGAAGTACAAGTGTCCTACACTTTAAAAGTGTAGGACACTTATTTAGTCTTTAATTGTTAATGAGGTTGTCTCAAAAGTCAAAGAAAATTTGAAATATCATTTCAGGCTTTGACCCGGAATCCCGTTAAATTACTTTATGCGAGATCGCGGCTCAAAGCCTGCCTTTGCCGAAGCGGCTACGCGCAGGCAGGGCCGCGCTGACAGAGTGAACTTTTGAGAATCATATCTTCATTTAATCTTTCAATTGCCCTGAGATCATCCGATCATAGGTAATATAATCCGTGTTAATCGGTTCAAATCCATTTTGTCGTAATAATAATGCCACTTGTCCCCGATGATACGATCCATGATTAACCAGGTGAATCATAATTTGTTCAACATTATTCTCGAAATAATTATCCACATAGTTTTTGTACTTGAGCACCCGATTAAAACTATCCGTTGTGTTCAATAGTTCCATCCATTCTTTATCGGCTCGTTCAACCATCTCGCGCAGCTCCACGATTGAATAATCGCCCCACAACTTAACCTCGCTTTTGGGTAGTCCCTTTATCCGGTTTATCCAGATAAAATTGGCACTCACTAAGTGTGCAAAAATTCCAAGTATTTTTTTGTCTGTTACCGCTTGTCGTTCAAGCGCACCGATCACCCTGCGGTTGGCCCAGGCATTGTAACTATACCATTTTAAAAAGAAATCCTTCATGCGTACTTTAGGGTTGTTAATAATGATCCTATGAAAGCGCGCTCAATTTACGTTGTTTATTTTATTCTTGCTGTCTGCCTAACCACTCATTCTGCTTTTGCGCAGAAAAAATATCCTACCGCAGATATTGAACCGTATTACGACTTGTCTTTTACACAAGCCGAGCGCGATTCCTTACTTCGCGGATTGGAAGATTATCAGAAATCCTTTCAGGCCATTCATCAATACAAATTACCCAATAGCACTGCTATGTCGTTGGTGTTCGATCCCATCCCTACCGGCATGCAAGTTGAAACCGTGCAAAAGCCAATCGACTGGGGCTTGCCTAAAGAAGTTGCTATGCCCGCCAACAAAGAAGAGTTGGCATTTTATCCGGTATATAAATTAGCGGTTCTCATTCGCACAAAAAAGATCACCTCTACAGAACTTACTCAACTCTATCTAAGACGAATAAAAAAATATTCTGATACCCTGCAATGCGCCATCACACTGATGGAAGACGTTGCGTTGAAGCAAGCCAAACGTGCCGATGAAGAAATTTCCAACGGAAAATATCGCGGGCCATTGCATGGCATTCCTTACGGGATAAAAGATTTGCTTTCGGTAGAAGGTGTTGAAACCACGTGGGGCGCTGCTCCTTATAAAGGACAAGTGTTTAACGAAACAGCCACGGTTGTAAAAAAATTAGAAGCAGCCGGAGCGGTGTTGGTAGTAAAACTTACTCTCGGTGCCTTAGCCATGGGCGATATCTGGTTTGGCGGAGTAACAAAAAATCCGTGGAACTTAACAGAAGGTTCAAGTGGATCAAGTGCTGGCTCGGCTTCAGCAACGGTTGCCGGGTTAGTTGCTTTCGCGATTGGTACAGAAACGTTGGGCTCTATTGTATCGCCTTCCACACGATGTGGTGCCAGTGGACTACGCCCAACGTTTGGTCGCGTAAGTAAGTATGGGGCGATGGCGCTAAGTTGGAGCATGGATAAAATCGGACCGATCACACGATCGACATTAGATGGCGCGATTGTGCTTGATGCGATTCGGGGAACCGATGGGCTAGATAATCAGGTGCGCAATGCTGCCTTTAATTATTCTGCTAAAACAGATATTAAGAAATTAAAAGTGGGTTACTTAAAAACATTGTTCGATGCCAACTATCCCACCAAAGCAAATGATCAAAAAACATTAGACGCTATAAAAGCATTAGGTGTTGAACTCACTCCGGTAGTGTTGCCTTCTGATATTCCGGTTGGGTGCTGTTCGGTTAATGCTTACCGCAGAAGCAGCTGCAGCGTTTGATGAGTTAACCCGTTCCAATCGTGATAGTTTGTTAACCAATCAAAGTCGATGGGCGTGGCCAAATACATTCCGTGCGGCACGGTTTATTCCCGCTGTTGAATACATCAACGCTTCGCGCATTCGTCAACAACTTATTCAAGAGTATTATGCTGTAACAAAAGAGTTTGATGTGATCATCGCGCCAAGCTTTGGCGGCACACAATTGTTAACTACCAACTTAACCGGCCATCCTTGTGTGGTAATACCCAACGGTTTTAATGACAAAGGCAGTCCCACCAGTATTTCCTTTTTAGGAAAGTTGTATGGCGAAGCCAATGTGGTTTCATTAGTGCATGCGTACCAGCAAGTGAGTGAGTGGGAGAATATGGTGCCGCCAATGTTTAAGTAAGAGCTGGTATTTACTTAAAAGCGCATTACATATTTTCTAAAAAGAAACTTCTTTGTTCTTGATTACATTGATAAAAGCAAGTCTTATTTAAACAAAAGCAAAAAAATTGGTTTTATAGAAGGATGCTAAACATTGTTGAAATATTTTAGGATAATGGAGTTTGACGTAAAATCTTTTCTTAAGCATCATTCACCAGAAATATTTGAGATAATCTCTGAGACTAGAATTGATTGGAGACGACTTGGAGAAAATTACAAGAACAGGTATGAAAGACTCTTGGCAATCCGTGAGTCTAAGGGTGTTGCCCCTTACCAAGCTTCAATATATGAGATACTAATGTATGCTTCAGTAGGAAGGCGAGAAGCTGTGCATGTTCAAAACTACTTTAAAGAAACAGTTAAAAAACTCAAGATTATTCTTAGTGCTCAAGAATTAGAATTTATTGGCGACAATATTGTTGGTGTTATCACAAATTTAGATATGAAATATCTAAATTTTATTGGTGAATTAGGATTTTTGGTAATAATTAAAGAGCAGACAAAATGGTTACTAACTGGAACTGAAATAAAAATTGATTTTGAAAAAAGAATTGATTTTGAATTTAAAACTGATAAAGGAAAAAAAGTAAAAATTGAAATAATGAATATTCACTTGACGAAAGAAATCGATGAGAGTAATGATGGAATAGATAAATTTATAACGAAAAGAATTGAAGATAAGAAAAACGACAAGACTAAAAATAATTCAACTCAAATCGATTTCCATATTGCTACAGTGATTTGGGGATCTCATACTGAATTGAGAAAAATATCCAATTACTTGAAGCGGAAATCTTGGGCAATTCCTATGGCGCTAAAGCCAATTGGATTTGTGAGTTTTACAGATAAAAATGGAAATATGTTTCAGAAATTTAAAGACCTAGAAACAATATTTGACTAAACTAATGCTACCCTTCTTCTAAGCATCTTTCCTCTTAGTCAGGCATCCTTGTTTTGAACTAAAAAACAAGCCCAAATTATGTAAATAATGAAAGCATTTGTACTATTTCCAACCCTTTGTGTATTCGTATTTACATTGACTCTGTTAAAACTAAACAGACAAACAAAGTCATGGATCGTATTTAGTTGGGCAATTGTTGTAACTGCCACTTTTGGTGGAGTAATGACTTTCTATTCGGTTGAGATATTTGAGTTTCTCTTCTACTCAACCTTTATAGGAGTACTAATTTGTATTCCTTGCCTCACCTACTTACTAAACAAATTATTCAAGCACAATTCCAATAGGAGAGTTTACTTGCTAAGAGTTGTTGGACTAAGTGTTGCATCAACTTTGGTAACTGCAACAATTGCCGGGATGCTTATACTGTTTGCATTTATCAACAATCCAATGGATCCACCATCAATTGAGAGCATGCAAAATATAGATGTTGAAAAATAGTAAACCGCATAGTCCTCTTCGAGAGAGAATGCTTTACGTAATGCTTTAAAAAAAATCCCTCACCCCGTCCGTTGGACACCCCTCTCCCCCGGGAGAGGGGAAGGGGGTGAGGGATTTACTTCGAAACTCTTTCCAATCCTTCCTTCGCTTCCTTCAACGTAGCATCGGCTTTTAACGCCACCTCATAAAGTTTTTTTGCTTCTGATTTTTTGCCGCCCTTCTCCATGATCTGCGCCAAACGCATATTGGCTCCGGCATGACTCGGTTCATTTTTTTGCGGCTGATAGGTTAAGTATTTTTTCAAACACGCTTCGCCACGCTCCAATCGTTGTCCGGATAGCGCACTGGTTTTTCCAATCTGATACGTTGATAACATATCATCCGGATTTTTCTTCAGTGCTTCTTCAAAAAGAGCAAACGCTTTGTCGTACTGCTTTTGATTGATGTAATAATTAGCCAGTCCACTTGCGTAAGCCGGATCGGCATTGGCCATGGCAATAAATTCCTTTTCAGCTTCCGGTAAATTCTTTTCTTTATAATATATGTTTCCTAATTGCCGATGTCCTTCGGCTGGCTTTAGTTTTATAATCTCGTTGGCAAGCTCTTTGGCTTTATCTACACTGCCTCCGGCAATCGCTGGCGCTTGCAAATAGTATTGTATCAATGACTCGCGGGCATCTACCGTTTTAGGATCCAACTGTACTGCCTTCTCCCAGGCGTTTTTCATTTTTGGTCCCAGCATCGCCTGCTTAAATAAATTTGCGTCTGCGGCCATCGTGCCTAACGTGTTGCCATACCACGTGTGGTATTCAGCCACTTTATCGTTTACGTCTATGGCTTCTTCAAAATATTCTTCCGCAGCGTCATAGTCTTTTTCATCAAAGGCAATACGACCTAAATAATATTGCGCAGCAGCAAATTCTTTGTTGTCTTTTTTTACAGTGGTTAAAAGGCGTTTGGCTTCTGTAGAATTTTTGTTTTCCCAAAGCGTTTTGGCGCGATCAACCGTTTGAGCAAAAAGCGATGACGAAAGGAAAAGTAGCAGTAGTGTAATTCTCATGGCCTATTATTTTATGATTTAAAAATACGCAAACAGCTATTGAAGTAAGAAACAATTTAAGGTCGGCTCTACCGAAGTGTTGAATCAACGCGATCAATTGTCATTTTCTTCATACTTTAATAACCACATTCTTCTCATTTCATCTTAGCTTCGTAAAAATTAATTTACCATGATCTACCGCATTCTTTTCGCTTGCTTAATCGTGTTTTCAATCGCAGCGTGTACAAAGCCCGAGCCAAAACAATCTAAAAAACGAGTTGAGCCCGTGGCCGAATTATTCGATGCTTCCATGGCTCCCTTTTATCATGGCGTTGCCTCGGGCGATCCATTGGCCAATCGCGTAATCATCTGGACGCGTGTAACGCCTGAAGATTCAGTTTCATCAATACCCGTAGCCTGGGAAATTTCAACCACACAAGATTTCAGTGCCATCTTAAAAAGGGATTCCGCGAAAGCGCTAGCCGAAAAAGATTACACCGTAAAAGTGGATGTGGACGGACTTCAACCTTACACAGTTTATTACTATCGCTTTCATGCATTAGGAAAAACTTCCATCACCGGGCGCACCAAAACAACTCCTGTAACCGGAGTAGATAGTTTAAAATTTGCCGTGGTGAGTTGCAGCAATTGGGAGTGGGGATTTTTTAATGCGTACGATAAAATTGCCGATCGGCAAGATGTTGATGCAGTCATTCACTTAGGCGATTACATTTATGAATACGGCCGCGGGAAATATGGCGATACTACCATTCGAAAAAATTTACCCGCTTACGAAATTGTTTCACTCAGTGATTATCGCACCCGTCATTCGCAATACCGTCTTGATAAAGGCTTGCGCAGAGTAAGTCAGCAACATCCTATGATTGCCATTTGGGATGATCATGAAGTAGCTAACAATGTATATACCGAGGGTGCACAAAATCATCAGCCCGATAAAGAAGGTGATTTTGAAAAACGAAAAGCAGCGGCCGTAAAAGCGTATTACGAATGGCTTCCCATTCGCGAGGGCAACAAACATTATCGTTCCTTTTCGTATGGCACGTTAGCCGATGTGATTATGTTAGATGAACGCCTTGAAGGAAGAACGCGTCCGGTAGATAGTCTCACCTCACCGGATTATAATAAAGACCGCACCATGCTTGGCGCAGAGCAAGTAAGTTGGTTGGAGAACTCACTCGCTAAATCAACGGCCACCTGGAAAGTGTTGGGCAACCAGGTGATGTTTGCGGATATCGAATTAAGTATTGTGTATCCAAATATGCCACGCAATCTCGACTCGTGGGATGGTTATCCGGCAGAAAAGAAAAAGTTAAAAGATTTTATCCTCGACAATAAAATAAAAGACCTGATTTTCCTTACGGGCGATACACATTCTTCATGGGCTATTGAAGTGGCTACTGATGTAAAGAAAACCTACAACTCAAAAACATCTGCGGGCGCCTTTGCTATAGAGTTTGGAACCACCAGCATTAGTTCGGCCAACGATAATGAATATCAACCTGACGAGATGGTGAAGAGCATGGAAAAAGCGTTACTCTCAAAAAATCCACACATCAAGTATTTGAATGCGCGTGATCATGGGTATTTGTTGCTTACGCTCTATCCTGATAAAGCAACCAGCGAGTGGTATTTTATGGAAACTATTCGTCAACCCGAAACAAAGGAATACTTAGCGAAGAAAGTAACGGTTGATAAGGGGAGTGTGAAGGTTGAAATGATAGCTACTATTTGGTAGATTCGGTATCTAATTCCAATACCATGAAAACAATCATTTCACTAATCTTTCTATTCTTTTTGATCAGTTGCAAAACCGATGTTCCTGTCAAAAATGATTCCCTGAGTTATTTCGATCTGAATGAAGGAGCCGTTAAAGCGGGTGGAGTAAAAATGATTCCCATCCACGGTGGCAAATACAATGTATGGACTAAGCGGGTAGGTAATAATCCTACTATAAAAGTTCTTTTGTTGCATGGCGGCCCAGCCTCAACTCATGAATACTTCGAGAGCTTTGATAGCTTTCTTCCCAAAGAAGGAATTGAATATTATTACTACGATCAACTAGGTTCGTATTATAGCGATCAGCCCACCGATACCAGTTTGTGGAACATCCCCCGTTTTGTGGAAGAAGTGGAGGAAGTGCGCAAAGCCCTAAATCTTGATAATTCTAATTTCTATTTACTCGGAAGTTCGTGGGGTGGAATTTTAGCAATGGAGTATGCAATAAAGTATCAAAGCAATTTGAAGGGGTTAATCATTTCAAACATGATGGCCAGCGCCCCCGAGTATGGAAAGTATGCTAATGACGTATTGGCTAAACAAATGGATGCTAGCGTACTAAAAGAAATTCGTGACCTGGAAGCCAAAAAAGATTTTGAGAACCCGCGCTATATGGAACTACTTGTTCCTAATTTTTATACCGAGCATTTATGCCGCTTCCCTGCCGATCAATGGCCCGAGCCTGTTAACCGTACGTTCAAACACATGAATGGAGTTATCTACACACTCATGCAAGGCCCCAGCGAATTTGGCATTAGTGGTAAACTAGAAAAGTGGGACCGCAAAGCAGACTTAAAAACAATTATTGTGCCCACCTTAGTGATTGGAGCTACACATGATACGATGGACCCGGAACACATGAAGTGGATGGCGAGTGAAGTGCCCAACGGAAGATTTTTGTTATGTCCTAATGGAAGTCATTTATCTATGTGGGATGATCAGGAACATTACTTTCCCGGTTTGATATCTTTTTTGAAAGATGTTGATGGCGGGCTATTGATCAAGAAATAAGTAGCGAAATTTCAACATGCCAAAATCCACGCAAATAGTGACACGTGCTATGTGCAGTATGTGTCTTGTTTAAAGAGAAATAATTAAACCACATAGTAACATAGCCTTCTTCATATTTGCATTCTATGTGCCTATGTGGTTTTGTGTTCTCTAAAGGCAAAACAAATTGAACCACATAGGATTATCATATGTGTCTATGTATTATATTTTCTAACTTGTACGCTATACCAAACTCACCTACCTATGAGTGCTCATGACATTCTTGATCTTGTAAAACAACGCAACCCCAACGAACCCGAATTTATTCAAGCTGCCGAAGAAGTAATTACTTCTGTGTGGCCTGTGATGGAACGCAACCCCGAATTTATTCGCTTGCGTTTGTTGGAGCGTATGCTTGAACCCGAGCGTCAAATTTCTTTTCGCGTTACGTGGTTAGACGATAAAGGAAATGTGCAAGTCAATCGCGGCTATCGCGTGCAAATGAATAGCGCCATTGGTCCATATAAAGGTGGGCTTCGTTTTCATCCTTCGGTAACGCCCAGCGTGTTAAAGTTTTTAGCCTTCGAACAAATTTTTAAAAATGCCCTTACGGGAATTCCCATGGGCGGTGGCAAAGGCGGTGCTGATTTTAATCCGAAAGGAAAATCGGATGATGAAGTGATGAAATTTTGCCAGGCTTTTATGGGTGAGTTGGCGCGTCATATTGGTCATAGATTGGATGTGCCTGCGGGCGATATTGGTGTGGGCGGCCGCGAGATTGGTTATTTGTTTGGCGCGTATAAAAAAATAAAAAATGAATTTACCGGAGTGCTTACCGGCAAAGGCATTGGCTGGGGCGGAAGTTTAATTCGTACGGAAGCTACCGGCTATGGGTTAATTTATTTTGCAGAAAACATGTTGCAAGAAAGTAATGACTCGATAAAAGGTAAAACCTGTTTGGTCTCTGGCTCAGGCAATGTAGCACAATATGCGATTGAAAAGATTATTCAACTCGGTGGTAAAGTTGTAACGGCTTCCGATTCGGATGGATTTATTTATGATGCGGCCGGCATTACGCAAGACAAACTTGAATTCTTAAAAGACCTGAAGAACAATCGCAGAGGGCGCATAAAAGAATATGCCGATAAATTTAAGTGTGAGTTTCATGCCTTGGATTCAAAACATGATCACAACCCGTTGTGGAACATAAAAGCCGACTGCGCTTTTCCGTGTGCTACTCAAAATGAAGTGAATGAAAAAGATGCCAACAATCTTGTGAAGAATGGCCTGAAACTATTAGGCGAAGGCGCCAACATGCCCACCACCATTGACGCGATTAATATTCTGATTGATAATGGTGTGATGTATTCACCGGGCAAGGCAAGCAATGCTGGTGGTGTGGCCACTTCAGGTTTGGAAATGACTCAAAATTATATGGGCACCAATTGGACGAGTGAAGAAGTGGATGCCAAGTTGGTGGGCATTATGAAAACCATTCATCAAACATGTTTAGCGGCCGCTAACGAATATGGTAAGCCCGGCAACTATTTAGTAGGTGCTAACATTGCCGGATTTTTGAAAGTCGCAAAGGCGATGCAGGCGCAGGGGGTTATTTGATTAGATTGAAGTTCAAGCACTAGACTATAGTATGTTCAGATATTTATTTTTCATTTTACTAATGTCTAGCGGATGCAAAATAAAACATAATGAAAAAGTTGCTATAAATTCTGCTGATGAAATAGTTGAGGTAGAAGGAAGTAGTATTACTGAAATTTCAAAAGAAGAAGTCCTTGATCTAGACAGTATCTGGTTGAATGATAAAATTGGATTTTCGACAACGCAAGCAGAAGTACGGGCAAAACTTGGAGTACCAGATAGTATTACAACTCCAAACTTCGAATGTGGTGGTTATGTTGCTGGCGAACAACCTTGGGGAGATACTGTGAATATTTGGCACTATCAAGGAACAAGAATTGTAGCCTACAAAAATCGAGCTGAAATAATGGTTGTTCGACTTAGGGAATGGGATTGTACCCTTCACCATCCAAGAATCATATTCTCAGAATATACTACGTTATCTGATCTTGTTAAGGTTTTCCCTAACTCAGCGAAACGTTCTTACGATTGGAAGAATCCAACAGACAATAGAACATATAAACTTGTCCGAATAGCTCCAAAGCCATCGTATGATGACCAGTGGGTACTTAAGTTTTATAAGGATAAGTTATTTGAAATTGAGTATTGGATAGGATGTTAAAACTAGTCCTCTAAGTCCTTGTTGTCGCTGACCAGCAAGAATTGATCGCATCAAATTGAGATAG
>CAWBCB010000037.1:0-16873 GCA_963787095.1 uncultured Cytophagales bacterium
CGACACCATGCAGGTCGGCGACCTGCCGGTGTTCCTCGCCGGTGACGTCACCGGCGAGCGCCCGCTGCTGCACGAGGCCGGCGACGAGGGGCGTATCGCCGGGCAGAACGCGGTCAGCGATGGCAGTCAGCGCCTACCGGCGCAAGACGCCGCTGAACATCACCTTCTGCGATCCGAATGTCGTCCAGGTCGGCCAGGCGTATGCCGCGCTCGATCTCGACCGGACCGCGGTCGGCGAGGTGCAGATGGCGCCGGTCGGCCGCGCGCTGATCATGGGCAAGAACAAGGGCGTGATCCGCGTCTACGCGGACAAGGCCAGCGGCAGGATGCTCGGCGCCGAGATGGTCTGCATCCGCGCCGAACACCTCGGCCACCTGCTCGCCTGGAGCATCCAGCAGGATCTGACGGTCGGCGACCTGCTGCAGATGCCGTTCTATCACCCGGTGATCGAGGAGGCCCTGCAGGCCGCGCTGTACGACCTGTACGCCAAGGTAGAGGCGAAGAACCCGGGGCCGATCACCGAGCTGCGACCCGCGTAGCCGATGGCCGGACGGGTCGGCTGCCGCAACGGCGCGGAATGACCTCGATTCCTGCCCGAAACCCGCGCCGGTCAGCAAAAACCCCACCGGCAGTGTCAGCTTATTTTACGAGCGCGATACACGAGGCTTTTCAAGCTTCTGATTTATATACAATTGGATTTTTGGCACCAGCATTGCATGCCATAGGGCCGTACAACGGCCGAAACAGGCCGAGTTGACCCGAACCAGAACAAGGGACACAGAAAATGAAGTCGACTAACAGCAAACTCCCCATCCGCGGCGCCATCGCAGCCGGTGCGCTGGCCGCTATTGCGCTGGCGGTACCGATGACCGCCTCGGCGACCGCATTCGATTCCGGCATCCCGGCCGCCTGGACCTGTATCGGCGTGTGCGGAACATCGGCGCCAACGGCGATGTCACCACCTCGCCCGAGGGCGGTGATTACGGCTATGTCACCACCGCCGGCGCACCCAACAGCACCATCAATCTGGGGATCGGCTCCGAGCCCAACGGCACCGTGCTGCGCTCGGGTATCTTCGGCGCCACTGCCGGCGATAACCTGGAGTTCTACTTCAACTACGTCACCTCGGATGGTTCTGGTTACGTCGAATATGCCTGGGCGCGCCTGCTTAACAGCGACCTGACCGAGGCTGCGCTGTTGTTCACGGCCAGAACCAACCCGGACGGCACCACGGTGCCAGGCTTTGACCTGCCGCCGATCGTGGCCGACATCACGCCAGACTTTGTCGACGTCACTGACGGCGCGACCACCTGGTCGCCGCTCGGCGGCTACTCGGGTGCCTGTTTTGCCGGCCTCGGCAACGGTTGTGGCAGCACGGGGTGGGTGGAGTCCGACTACACTATCGGGACCACCGGCAACTATGTACTGGAATTCGGCGTTATCAACTGGGCGGACTTTATTTACGACTCCGGCATGGCCTTCGACGGCATCACCGTCGGTGGCACCCCGATCGACGACGTCATCGACGACGACAGCAACGGCGTCCCGGCACCGGGCACGCTGGCACTGCTCGGCCTCGGCCTCGCCGGACTGGCCAGCCGCCGCAGGAAAGCACCCGCCGCCTGAGTACGACGTATAAGCCATCCGAAACAAGAGGCCCCGCATCCGCGGGGCCTTTTCTTTTGGCGCCCATCCGCGCGACCGCGTAGGGTGCGCCCCGAGTACCGATGCACAACCCGCATTCGGGGAGAGACGATCATGCCTCCCGGCCTCAGCGGGTGCGCGCGTCTTCTTCCTACCCACCCCGCACCGACCGCGTAGGGTGCGCCATGCGCACCGATGCACGACCCGGCACCCTACCCCCCAATCCGCGAGGCGGCCGCGCTGACCCTGGACGATATCCCGACGCCGATCGCTCCCTGGAGGTGATCCAGGCCCTGCGCGACATCGCCACAGATGCGGACGATACAGCGATCGTGCGCGCGATCATCTCGCTGGCCGAACGCCTCAAGCTGAACCCGGTCGCCGAGGGCGTGAAGAACCACGCGCGCTATGAGTTCCTGCGCCGCGAGGGCTGAACGCAGGCCCAGGGCTACCACTAGGCGCCGCCGCTGCTGGCCGACGATGCACTGCGCCATCGGCAGGCCCCCGGCGAACTAGACGCCATCGGCTGAGGCGTTACGCCCACCGGGTCCGGCGATGCCGACCAAAGGCCACCCATCCATCCGCCATCAGGACGATGAATCGGGACACCGCATCCGACTCAATGCCGCCGGGGCCGGCAGGCCGGAGCGCCCGATCCCCCTGGCGAACGCATGCGCCGCCACGGCGACGACCGGACAGGCATGCGCGCGCAGGCGGCGCCACAGCGCCCGCGTGATCGAATTGGCACCCATGTACAGATCGAACGCCACGCCGAGACCGATGCCGGCGGCGAGGCCGAGCAGCAGTTCGTCCGAGGTCACGCCGAGCAGGACGCCGTAGGCGAGCGGCACCGCGCGCACCAGCGCACGTGACGCGGCCTCGGCGGAATCCTCCGAAGTCTCGTGGGTAAAGTGGGCATACTGATCGTGGTGCTCGCGGGGGCGTGGTTCGACGTAGTCGTCGACCTCGAGCGCGTCGATCACCTTGGCCTCGACCTGTTCAGTCTGTTCTGCGTCCGACATGTGTTCACCACCTTTCGATACGGCTGAAATGGTTTGGTGCGCCCCCGCGGGCCGGTCAGGGCCAGCCGTGCCGGGACGCGCAAATGGTGCACTGCAATATGTATGCCTGCATTGAGAAACATCAATCAAGCGATTGATCTGGAGAGGTTAGCGGCGCAGCCCGCGACGAGTTGAACGCCGCGGCGCACGCCCACTGCCGCCCAAGACCGTGCGGCGGCGCGGCGCGCGCGCCGTGACGGTGCAGTGGCTTGGTACCGGCTCAGGCCTGCGGCGTCGACCCGCTTGGCGGACCCCCCGGGTCGAGCGTGGCGGCATTCAACAGGATCACCTCGATCTCCTCGATGATCTCCTCCTGGCGCAGGCCCTGCACATGCGAACGGTGCGCCAGGCCTCGAGCTTGCGCTCGAAACTGAACGTGGCATTGGCCGGACTGGTGGACGGCAGTCGTACCCGGTGCAGGGCGGCCAGCGACTCGTCCAACGTCGGCAACACATAGCGATTAAAGGATGTTTCCGCCATAGCCCCGTTGAAGTACACCGCCTGAATTCGCGGATGCTTGGAAAAGAACCCGCAGAAGTCGTTGGCGACTATCGACGACTGGTCGATGTCCGAATCCAGACTGCTCGTCCGGGTGCAGGTCTTCAACACGTCCCAGACGGCGACATGCTGCGCGGTCAGGCGTTCGCAGCGCGCGCGGTACTCGAGGCCCTTGCCGATGCCGTAGATCGCCTCGACGATCGACCAAAAGGCATTGCGGGGGTGCGCATAGTACTGCCTGGCCAGCAGCGAGGCCCTACCGGGCATCGAACCCAGTATCAGGCACTCGGCGTCCGGGCGGGACAGCGGCGGAAAACTGTGGATGCGCGTCATGCAATCCGTTCGGGCGGCAGCCGCGGTGGCCTGGGATGCGAACCGGAATACGGACTTGGTACCGGCAACCCCAGGCTGTCAATCGGCGCCGTCAACCGATAGCACCATGCGCACCAGTTCGGCCAACGACCCCGCGCGCATCTTCTCCATCACACGCGCGCGGTGCGCCTCGATGGTCTTCGCCGACACCCCCAGGGCGTTCGCGATCTCCTTGTCGCACCCACCATTGGCTGTATGTGGATTAAAATTTTGATCGGCAGCGAGATTCCATTCAAGTACATGTACGGCTCCAGTTCCGCGTAGCACCAATAATTAAATTCTTTGTGTGCCATTGAAGGTCGCCTCCAAAATCACCTTTGCCTGATGTCCATTGTTCGGTGAAATAAATATTTTTATTGGGATGTGCTTCATGCACCTGATTGAGAGATTCGATTTCACCGAGGTATAAATGAAAGGCTGAACCGTCAATGAAGGGATTAGCGTCAACGTCATTGAGCACAGTGATTGGATATTCAGGATGATCGCAGTTGTGATCGAACACAATAATTTTTGTGATGAGGTTGGCTTCTTTAAAAGCAGGACCGAGATTCTTTTTTACAAAGAGCGCCTGCTCTTCCGCAGTCATAAGTAAGCTTGGCGTGTTGTTCGGATTCTCAGGTTCATTCTGTAACGTGATTGCATCAAGGATAATTCCTTCCTTTGGCCATTGATTGAATGTATTTTACAAAGTAACGTGCATACGCATCGTAAAACTCTGGCTTTAAACTTCCACCTTTTGCATCTTGATTTGTTTTCATCCACACTGGTGGCGACCATGGACTTCCCATCAGTTTGATGTTGGGATTGATACTCAAAATTTCTTTGAGGATTGGAATTAGGTGAAGGGTATCGTAAGAGAGATTGAATCTACTAAGGGTAGGATCAGTTTTGTCTTTGGGTAAATCATCATAGGAAAAAACAAATTCATCCAAATCAGAAGCTCCAATGCTTATTCGTAAATAACTAATGCCAATTCCGGTTTCGTGAAAGAGTTCTTTGAATAAAGAATCGCGTTGCGTTTTTGTGAGTTTGGTGTGAAGCAACATCGCGCTGCCTCCGGTAAGCGCATATCCAAATCCATCAATGCTTTGAAACTGTTTGGTTGAGTCAATAATGATTACCGCCACAGTCGAAGTATCAGCACTTGAATAAGGAAGCGTAACCTTTTCAAGCAGCATCGATTTATCAGCAGTCGTTACCCATTGCTCGAATTGAACAGTCTTCGTTTCTTGTGTTTCACACGTGATTAGCAGGACACCACTGACTAAAAAAGCTAGACCTAGTTTCATAATGATATTGAATAGGTAAAGACCAAATCATTTCCCGCAGATGGCAAAACTACACAGAAATCTATTTTAAATAATATCTGTGCGAATCTCCAAAATCTGCGGGAATAAATTACTTCGCCAACTTAGTGATCCCCTCAACCTTTGCTTTTAGCCTATTGATTGCATCCAAATGCCTTTGTTCATATGCCTTCAAGTTTTTAGTTGACCGAATGGCAGCTTCATATTGAAATGCCGGTAACATCCAGGAAGCATACCCACTAAATGGATCGGGTGAAGCGTACAGCGAACGATACCAATTTCCGTAAGGCATGCCTTGCTTGTCAATCCACTGACGTTCGAGTGAAAGTAACTCAGTGTTAATCGCTTTTCTGTTTTTCTCGTTTGCTGTTTTCAAGGCAGCTTCACATTCTTCACCAAGTTTTTTCAGTTCATCGGACGCTTTGATTAATGCATCGAAAGAAAATGGAGTGGCAGATTTATCATACGCGCTTGTTAGTTTTTGTAACCCTTCAAAGTGTGTGTGTAAATCAGTTCCATAACGACTAATATCATAAGGAATAACATCGGCATTGGCCAAACGCAATGCCATCATGCCAAATACTTGCTCAACTAATGGACCCATTTTAAAACTAGGATCACTAAAGCGTTCGTAGTAAGCAAAGCTGTCGAAGTTTGAATGATAAATACTGTGACCACCTGTGCCGCCATTCCAGCTGGGTATTCCCACGTGTGTATAAAATGCTATGTGATCTGAACCACCACCCAAATTACCAAGGGGAGGTTCTGGAGTGGTGCGCTTTCCTAACCAAACCTCAAACACCGATTTTGAAGAATCAGGAAATTGAATTGATTTAGTTGTGCTGATTGCCAATGCCTTTAACGAAGGACTTGAGGCCGCACCAAAATTTCTACCTGTTACAGCACCATCCGCATTGAAGTAGGCAACCGCTTTCGCATCTAACTCATCACGAAAATGTTCAACCCATTCTGTAGAGCCAATCACACCTTGTTCTTCGCCATCCCAATGTGCAATTTTTATCGTGCGTTTTGGTTTATAGCCGGCTTGTGAAAGTTTTCCAAGCGATTCGCTTAATGCTAGCAACATAGCAGTTCCACTGTTTGGATCCGTTGCGCCAAAGGCCCATGCATCGTAGTGAGCTCCGGCAATAATCCATTGATCAGGATTTTCACTTCCTGTTAATGTTCCTACTACATTATATACGCGCTGTATTTCTCTTTTCTGTGTTACGTTCACGCGCACCGTCAATTCACTTCCACCTTCCAACCGATATGTATAAGGCAAACCACCTTGCCAACCTGTTGGTACTGCCTTACCCGTCATGCGACCAATTATTTCTTTGGCTGATCCATATGGTAAAGGCAACACAGGTATGTTATGCATGCCTGTTACTTCTTCTGGTTTTTTACGAACGATTTTCTTTTTTCCGTCAAGCGGAAGTGCGGGTTCGAAAGGTGTGAGAGGGTCACCTGTCCAATCTAATGTAAGCAACGAGCCGCGCTGGATACTGCTTTCATCATAATACGGGCCATCGGGATATACAATTCCTTTTGCGTAACCACTATCTCCCGGGTCTGTAAAAATGATTAATCCAGCTGCACCGTTTTCTTCGGCATACTTTGCTTTATAGCCACGAAAGTTTCCGCCATAGCGTGCTATTACGATTTTACCTTTTACAGAAACGCCTAACGTTTTCAATTTTTCAAAATCTTCTTTGCGGCCATAGTTTGCATATACTACTTCACCCGTAACATCTCCTGTGCCTGAGTAAGCATTAAATCCAACAGGAAGGTTTGGATCGGATGAAAACGGATCTTCCTTATGAATGTATTCCTTATTATTAAGTGGCAATCGGATAGGGGTTACCAATTCTGCGGCAGCGGTGCCCGGCATGACGGGTAAATAAATATCGTACGGAAAAATTTCTACCTGAAAGCCGGCCTTGCGCATCACATCGGCCATGTAATCACGTACACGTTCGTTGGCTTTTGAGCCAGCGATATGAGGTTCTTTTGTTAAGTTCTTTAAATGATTTTTATAACGTTCGCTTTCCTGTTGTTTCAGGAAGGTTTCCTCGGCTTTACTTTGGGTAGCTGCACTACCACCAATAAAACCTGTTTGAGCGTGTACAAACGAAGCAGTAGTGATGAGAAACAGGAGCGGTAACAGTTTTTTCATAGTTGATAATTTGAAATGGAAATAAGCGAATGTTTAGCAGCTTATAAAATAGAATTTTGCAAACGGTAAGAAAAAACTGATGCTAAGGAATCTCGAAATTATTGATTCGATTGTGCCGTGCGGAAAATACATACAGCACATATCCAGGCACCATAGTACCCAACGAATAGAGAATGATTTTAAAATCTTCAATCGCTACGTACCAAATCATCCACATCGTGCAAACAATGAAAATAATAGGCGGCAAAGGATACAAAGGAATTTTAAAATGATCAGTTGTTACGGTTCGTTTGCGCAGAAAGAAAATTCCAAAGACCGTCATTACAGTAAAAATAGAAAGACTCACTGAGATGTACTGAATAATTTCTTTGAATGAACTTACCAGAACTAAAAAGATTGACCAACCTGCTTGCGCCAGAATGGCAAGGTATGGCATATCATATTTATTTTTAACGCTAAAGGATTTCAGCACTGTATAATCTTCACCCATCGCTTCCGTAACGCGCGGCCCGGCAATAGTCATGGCACTTAACGTGGATAGTAATGCAAAACTAAAGATGCCGGAAAAGAGTAAGCCTGCTTTTTCACCAAAGAGTTTGTTGGCTACCACATTGCCAATATCATTTTGTCCTTGCAGTTCTTGAAATGATGCCGAATAAAGGAACATCCCGTTAAGGGAAAGATAAATGATGGTTACAATCAAAGTACCCAGGATTAGTGATGTTGGTAAACTCTTTGAAGGATTGTTGAGATTACCCGCAATGTATGCGGAAGCATTCCACCCTGTGTACGCATAGACAACAAAAACTAAAGAAACTGCAAAACCAGAACTAAGAATTAAATCCCAGTCGCCAGGTTGTGGAAGAAAATGTATGACGGGCTTGCTTTCCATGGTGATGAAGAAAGGAGCCACACAAAAGAATATGATAAGACTAAGCTTCAAAGATGTTAACAGAGTTTGCATACGTCCACCCGTCTTCACACCAAACCAATGAACAAAGGAGACAGCAAGGATTGCCACTATCGCGATAACTTTCGTTGAGATTCCAATGGCCTCGGTAGCATATTCACCAATGGCAATGGCTACTGCAGAGATGGCTCCGGCAAAACCTACCACCGCACTCATCCAACCACTTAAGAAACCAAAAACCGGATGAAATATTTTTCCTAAGTATAAATATTCACCTCCTGATTTTTTTAGGACGGTTGCAATCTCTGCATAGGTGAATGCGCCCGATAGGGCAACAACTCCGCCCAACAACCATAAAATAAGAATGACAAAGCCAGATGGAAGTGGCCCCACCTGATACCCCAACGATGTAAAAACTCCCGTGCCAATCATATTGGCAATTACCAGCATGATGGCAACTGAGAGGGTATAGTTTTTAGTCATTAGGGCCACCTTTAGTCTTGAGTAATAAGCTAATTAATAAAAAAACCCTCCTGTAACCAAGAGGGTTTTTACGCCATGCAAGAAATCGTAAACTGAATTACATCTTTTTAGGCACCAATACTTTGTTAATCATGTGCACCACACCGTTGCTTACAGCAACATCAGCGTTAGTAACTTCGGCTCCACCAATCATCACTTTACCATCCTTAATAGTGACTTTCAATTTTTCACCTTGTAGGGTTGTTAATTCCTGACCATTAGATAAATCAGCAGCCTTTACAGTTCCAGCAACCACATGGTACTTCAGTACATTCTGAAGTTTGCTTTTATTGGCAGGCTTCAACAACATATCTACAGTTGATTGGATAGAAGCAAATGCATCGTTAGTTGGTGCAAATACAGTTAAAGCATCGGTACCTTTCATAACGTCCACCAATTCGGCAGCAGTAAGAGCAGCCACCAACGTGCTTAAATCAGGAGTATTGATAGCAGTCTCTGCAATTGACTTTGGTAGGGCAGCAATTGAATCAGCAATTTGCTTTTGCACCATGGCTACTGAGTCGGCCACGCGTGTTGAGTCCATTTTAGCTTTTTCACGGGCAGCCTTTCCACCGTCACCGCAACTGGCGGCAAAGATTGTAATCAGGGTAAATAACCCAACGATTAGAAGTGATTTTTGAGTTTTCATAGTTTTGTTGTTTGATTGTTGAATAGTTTTGAATGATAATAACATTGCTCGGAGGTAATTGTTTAAATGAGCTGCAATATTATTGTTGTTTGGAGGGCATTTATAGTTAATAAATATTACGCTTCAGGATATTCTGCCTATCTTTAAGATAGGGCCATAAAATTATGATGGAAGAAGCCTGATAGGCAATATGAATCATTGCTGTTTGAAATAATAGGAAGTTAATTTGAAACCAAAAAATAGATACCCTCAAAAAATGAAAACCCTGTTAGTATTAGTTGGCATTCTTTTAACAGCATCTGCCTATGCTCAAAAAAGACCTTATGATACAATCCCCAATATGCCCGAGCATTATTGGGTACGGATGGAAAACTTTAAGCGGGAATCATTACTGCCAGGCAAAATTGTTTTTGTTGGCAACAGCATCACAGAGGGTGGTAATTGGAAAAAATTATTGAAGGACTCTACTGTGATCAATCGTGGTATCTCGGGGGATAATACCTTTGGGATGGTGGCGCGTGCTTACGAAATTATAAAGTTAAAGCCTGCAAAACTCTTTATTCTTATAGGCACGAATGACCTATCAAAGAGTATTCCGGATGAAGCAATTATCGAAAACATCTTCAATTTCATTTCTAGAATAAAAAGTGGCTCACCCAACACAAAAATTTTTGTGCAAAGTATTTTACCTGTAAATGAAACGGTAGAGAAGTTTCCAACGCAGTTTAACAATGGCAGCCATATTCTGATTATTAATGATCAGCTTTCTCGCTATGCCGAACGGATGCGTTATACGTATGTTGATCTTTATGGAAAATTTTTAGATAAGCAGGGAAGACTAGATCCTGTGTTAACCCACGATGGCTTGCATTTAAACGCGGCCGGCTATCAACGGTGGGTCGAAGTATTGAAAACTTTGAAGTACCTTTGAGCCTGTTAGAAATCTAAGTATGATCCGATTCCTTTTTTTCTTCTTGTTGATAAGCATCAGCACGTTAGGGCAATTCAAAAACATAAAGTTAGCAGAGCAGGTGGAGGGAGTTTATCCTCCTGTTGAGCCTAGCATTGCCATTAATAAAAAAAATCCTAAAAATATTGTAGCCGGAGTGGTGTTAGATCGAGCTATCTACACACACGATGGGGGTGAAACGTGGGCCGAAACAAAACTTGAGTCTCCGTTTGGCGTGTTTGGCGACCCGGCTCTGATCTCAGATGCTAAAGGACATATATACTTTTTTCATTTGGCCGACCCCAGCGGCAAGGGCAGAGAGAATGACGAATGGCTTGATCGGATTGTGTGTCAGAAGTCTACCAATGGCGGCAAGAGTTGGACAAGTGGAGTTTCCATTGGCCACAACCCACCTAAAGATCAAGACAAGCAATGGCCGGCTATTCACCCAAAAAAACAATACCTATATACCACATGGACCCAGTTTGACAAGTATGGATTAGAGGACCCGAATTGTCATTCCAACATCATGTTTAGTATGAGTACCAATGCCGGAAAAAAATGGAGTAAGGCAATTCAGATTAATCAAAATCCTGGAGATTGTATGGATGATGATAATACAGTGGAAGGCGCTGTGCCCATAGTGGATGATAAAGGAAGGGTAGGGGTTGCGTGGGCGAGCCATGGAAATATTTATTACGATCGTTCTTTTGATGGGGGTACTACGTGGTTAACAAATGATTTGCTTATTGCCAAGCAGGAAGGTGGTTGGGCTATGGATATTCCGGGCTTAAGCCGAAGCAATGGAATGCCCGTGTTGAAGATGGACGTGAGCAAAGGAAGAACGCATGGCACGTTATATCTTGTTTGGGCCGATCAGAAAAATGGAAAAGACGATACTGACATTTGGTTTGTACGCTCTACTAACTACGGAGATCTGTGGACTCAACCGATGCGTATTAATCAGGATGAACCAGGTAAACATCAGTTTTTACCATGGATGACAGTAGATCAAACAACAGGGTATATCTACATTGTGTATTACGATCGCAGAGCCTATGACGATTTGCAAACCGATGTGTATATGGCTTACTCAATAGATGGGGGAAATACATTTAAAGAAACGAAAGTCAGTGAAAGTCCTTTTGTTCCTTCTGATTCTAAATTTTTCGGTGACTACAATAACATCGATGCACACAAAGGAATTATCACGCCCATCTGGACGCGCATGGATAACGAACGTACCAGTGTTTGGACAGCGGTAATCAAACAAGATGAGTTGATTAAGAAAGAGGAACCGATTAAGAAGTAGGCTGACGTTGGATACTGGATGCTTGATACTGGATCCAGGTCGACCAGTAACTAGCATCCAGAATCAAGTATCAATCTTTAGTTTTTCGTCTTTATTGGATAAGGGGGTCGCGCAGGTTCTACTACCGGATTTTTCTTCAGCTCATCCAAGGCTACTTCTATTGCTTTTAATAATTGAGGATCGTTTCCTTTAATCACATCGCCCGGCATTTGTTCTACTTCAATATCGGGTGGCACACCCACGTTCTCAACAATAAATCCATCCTTCGTCCAGATGGCAAGGTTGGGTGCAGTAACGGAAGCGCCATCAATAAACTCGGGGAAGCCCAGCACACCTACTAATCCACCCCACGTGCGCTTACCTACTAATGTTCCCAACTTAAATTTATGAAACATGAAGGGCAGCATATCACCACCTGATCCTGCGGTCTCATCAATGAGCATCACTTTGGGTCCTTCAATAAATGCACTCGGAGTTTTAAAGTCTTTTCCATAACGGGTATTCCAATGTGCATGATAAGGTTGACGAAGTAAGTCAATATAATAGTTTGCTATCTGACCACCGCCATTAAAACGCTCATCAATAATGATTGCTTTTTTGTTAGCCTGTGGATAGAAGTAGCGTTTAAAATATTCATGACCAAGCCCGGCAGTGTTGGGCACATATACATAAGCCACCTGATTGTTTGTTGCCTCATTCACTTTTTTAAGATTGCCTTCTACCCAATCGCGGTTACGCAACGCATACTCATTGGAAACCGGAACTACTTTAACCACACGTGAACCAGTATAGTTAGCATTGGCACCTATTGTTAACTCAACAATTTTGCCAGCCGTGTTTTCAAAGAAGCTGAATAAATTTTGTGCAGTTGTTACATCTTTTCCATTTACAGCAAGAATATAATCACCTACAGCAGCATTTATGCCGGGCTCAGTTAGCGGTGATCGTAATTCAGGATTCCAGTTTAAACCACCATAAATCTTTTTAATTTGATAGCGATTGTTTGCGATTCCATAATCAGCGCCAAGCAAACCACCACTTACTTGTTCAGGATTATTTAGTTTTTCACCAGCACCCTGTAAACGATGATGACCGACAACCAACTCACTGCACATCCATTGAATCAATGTATTGAGATCACCACGACAAGATAGGTGTGGTAAAAACTGACTGTATTTCTTTTTCATGGCTGGCCAATCGGCACCATGCATACCAGGATCATAAAAATAATCGCGATTTACTCGCCATGCTTCATCAAATGTTTGTGCCCATTCTGCAGCAGGATCAATTTTAACTTGAATAGAGTTAACGTTGAGAATTCCTTTTCCAGGTTCAGGTTTTTCTCCGGCATTGGTTATTCCAATGGTGTTGCCATTGAAGTACAACATTTTCTTTCCATCAGCAGAAAGCACATAGCCACCCATCGGCATCACTTCATTGTCTTTGCGTTTTTTGAAATCATATTTATGCAACGTGCCCGGCCCAGGCGATTCATATGAATTCTCTATAAAATAGAGCTCACCATCCTTACCCACTTCCAATTGTGAGTAGTTACTGGCTTTTACCGGAACATCTATAATACGTGTATTGATACCATCCCAATCCACACGCAATGTTTCGACTTTCTTTTCAGGTTCAGGTTCTTTCTTGTTCTTACTTTTTTCAGGCGCTGGCTCAACAGCTTTTTCCACTTTCGCTGTTTCTTCATCACTTTCTTTCGCGAAAGGAGAGATCGTGTTTTTTTGAAGCGTTACTAAATAGATAGAGTTAGTATAACGCATGTCGTTGTTGGATTGATCAAACCAATTGACAACCGGACCGGCATTGGTGGAAGCAAAGAAATACAAATACTTTCCTGTGGGATCAATCTTCGGTTCAGCGGCATCGCTCAAGCCATCCGTTACAGCAAAGGATTTACTTTGATCAATTGAATAAAGATAAATGCGTTTGAAATTTGTTTCTGTGAGTTTATCATATCCAAACCACTTCGAATCTGCACTCCAGTTTCCGAACATCTTACGAAATACTCCAGGCGAATAGATTTCATCGCTGTCAATTTTTTTAGAAACTCCTGAAGCAACATCCAATACATATAAACTCCGACTGTTATCCCCGTAAGCAATTTTTTTACTGTCGGGCGACCAATACGGATCAGCATAGAAACCAGCACCATTTAATTTGATGGCTCGTGCTTCTCCTTTTCCGTCCTGTGATTTTATATGCAATTCATATTCGCCAGAGGCATCAGAAAAATAGGCGATTGATTTTCCATCAGGTGACCACGTAGGATATTTTTCATGTGCACCGGGAGTTAAGGTAATGTTGCGAGCATCACCTTTTTCAGCAGGCATCGTAACAATCTCACCCCGATAATCAAAAACAGCCCGTGCACCGGTTGGTGAAATTTCCCCGGATCGAACATAATCTCCTTTTACAAAGCGAGGGCGGAGTTCTAACAGATCAGTAGCAATACCAATGGTTAATTTGGTTGTTACTTTGCTGGTTGGATTGAACAGGTGCAGATAACCAGCTTGCTCTAAAATTATTTTTCCACTTCCCGCACCGTTGCTAACAACAGGAAAATCGGTGAACGTTGTTACTTGCGTTACACTTTTAGTGGAGACATCATACGCGAATAAATTAAATTCACCATTGCGGTCACTTCTAAAATAAATAGTATTTCCAATCCACATTGGGTCGGAATCATTGCAGCCTTCCTTCGGTTGTGGAATTTTAATGGCTGATTTATCAGTAAAAGAAAAAATCCAAAGTGTTGAGATAGTGCCACCCCGATAATGCTTCCATTGCCCGTATCGTGGCGCAATAGGAGAATAAGCAATTTGTTTCCCATCCGGAGAATAGGCTCCTGTCCATGCGTTGGGCAATTCTACTTGCGTGGGAAATCCACCGGTTGTAGGTACTGTAAATAATTGAGCATAGCGATTCGTAAAAACAGTGCGTTGCGAAATGAAGAGTACACTCTTACCATCGGGAGTAAAGCCTCTAACAAAATCGGCTCCCGGATGCCAGGTTAAGCGGGTAGGAACACCCCCTTCAACGGGTACAATAAATACATCGGTGTTTCCATCATATTGCGCACTAAAGGCAATTGATTTTCCATCAGGGGAGAACACCGGATTTGATTCAATCCCCTCATCAACCGTTAACCGAACGGGTGAACTTCCATCACTATTGGCCACCCACAAGTCTTCGGCATAAATAAAAGCGATATGCGTTGCGCTAACTGCGGGCTGATTTAACATGCGTGTATCTTTTGGATCAATGCCAAAGGATGCTGTTACTACAAATAATAGGAGTGTGAGCAAGGTGTATTGAGTTTTCATAATCGCATTTTTTGTTAGGATGGGTAAAATACTAAATACTGGGGATAGATGCTATTGATAATTTATTGGCTGTTTACGGCAAAGTCGCAAATGAGTTGATGAATTTTTGTAAACGGAATCTGGTAATCTAGGTTCGACCTTTTCAGGGTCGGATGTTTATAGTTAATATTTACCTATAAACATTCGACTCCGTAGGAGTCGAACTAATTGAGGGGCTGTGAAATAGATCAATTGATCCAAGCGATTCCTGCATTTACTCTGCGCTTCTCCGCGTGCTTTGCGGTTAGTTCTTGTAGGGAAAAGAAAATAAAATATCTTTGCAATCTCATAAATGAGAAGGGGGATTAGCTCAGCTGGCTAGAGCGCTTCCATGGCATGGAAGAGGTCATCGGTTCGACTCCGATATTCTCCACAAGAAAGCTAACCAACTGGGTTGGCTTTTTTTCTAATGAGCTATTTCGTTTACATTCTTTATTCAGAAAAGTGCGACCGATATTATGTTGGGCAAACCGAATACCTTGAAAGAAGAGTGGGGGAACACAATACTGGTAAGGGCGGTACGTATTCCAGTAGTTGTTTGCCGTGGAAGTTAGTTTATCATGAATCTGTTCTCTCTCGATCGGATGCACTCAAAAGAGAAAGAGAGATAAAGGGTAAGAAAAGCCGAAAATATATTGAGTATTTGATTAGTAAAGACTAGAGCGTCCCGAAGGCTTTCGGGGAGGTCATCGGTTCTCCCGATAGCTATCGGGATCCGATATTCTCCACTAAAGTCTGTTTTAACGAACAGACTTTTTTTGTTACTACCCCATAATTGCCGTCATACTAAAAATAGGTTCGGCTAGTTCTTTGTCGCCAGAAATTTTGATTTCCTTTTCAGCTGTAGTTTTATCCAGTGCTTTTGTAAATAATTTCCAGGCTGTATCTGGATCAAGTTCAATTGCTGTGGTTGGTTTCAAATCTTCATTAGTAAACTGCCAGCTTCCGTTTTGCGTTTTTATTTTCCATTCACCACCTGCTTCACTTGTAACACAAACTGAAATTATTGTCCCTTCACTTGCTTTTGTATTTCTATAGGTATGAGGTAGGGCCATCATAAATGTCTGAATCAACGGAAAGAAAAATTCTCTGCTCATGATTCCAGGTTTGTTTACTGCATCGCGTATTTGTTGCTGATGATGCCAACGTTCGGTGTATTCGCGCGCAATGTGAAACCAGTTGGCCGATGTTTGTTCACCAGCCCAGGCTACTGAAAAGCGAGCCGGTGCATACAGGTCAAGAGAATGATAGTAATCGATAAATTCCTTTTGCGTGACTTCCAGTAAAGTAATAATCGTCTTCGGACTAACACGCTTCATGGCTTTTACCCAATCTGCATTAAGATTATTGAGATAGGATACCAAATCCTGATAAGAATTAATTTCTCCGGGTGGATCCCCTGTATAATCTTGTGCGCTTGCCAGCACACGCATGTTGCCGTCAAGCAAGTGGGCAGCAACATCTTTCACTGTCCATAGTTTTGCCACTGTGGGTTTGTTCCAATCTTCCGCTGAAAGCGATTTCAGCAACTCGATTAGCTTTTGCTCCAGTGGCGCAAATAAATGCAATGTAGAAATAGGAACCTGCATCATCTTCCACCCGGTGGGCAATACGTTCTTAAATAATTAGAATACAAGGTTGAAAGATGCTCAAACGTACCTTCACCTTCCGAGATACTGTGGGTGCGGTTAGGATAAGGCATAAATTGAAATTGCTTTCCATGTTTTATCAATTCATTCACCAGCATTTCGGCATTGGCATAGTGCACGTTGTCATCACCGGTGCCGTGGATGTATAACAAATTGCCTTGCAAGTTTTTTGCATACGTGAGAGGCGAACCTTTAATAAAGTCTTCCATGTTTTCTTGGGGCAAACCCATGTAGCGCTCCTGATATAGATTATCATAGGTCAACTGGTTTGCAACCGCAGCTACGGCAATTCCGGTTTTATAAATTTCAGGATGCTGAAAAAGCAAGTTAAGTGTAGCGGATCCACCACCACTCCAACCCCAAACAGCAATGCGACTTGCATCCACAAAAGGCCATTTTAAAATTTCTTTCGCAGCCATGGCCTGATCGCGAATGTTT
>CAWBCB010000038.1:0-19976 GCA_963787095.1 uncultured Cytophagales bacterium
ACTTCGTCACTGCTTTCGCTGAGCGTAGTGAGCAATCGCGTGAAGCGTAAAGAACCAACCACGGGTTTGATCAACACCTTCGGCGATAAAATCAGCAGGATAATTCTTTTCGAAAATCTCTTTATTCTCAAACGGATAATGCCACTGCGCATACGGCATCGCACCCGAATCAAACCAAACATCAATCAAATCTGCTTCGCGATACATGGGCTGGCCGCTTGCGCTTACGAGTATAATCTCATCCACATAAGGACGGTGCAAATCCATGGTCAATTGTCCATTGATCAATTGTCACGTTGTTTTCAACTCCAGCTGCGTTTGCTTTCTCTACTTCCTTTGTCAGTTGTTCGATTGAACCTATACAGATTTCTTCCTTGCCATCCTTCGTTCTCCAGATAGGAAGTGGAGTTCCCCAATACCGTGAGCGCGATAAATTCCAATCAACCAGATTTTCCAACCAATTTCCAAATCTTCCAGTACCAGTTGACTCTGGTTTCCAATTGATGGTTTTGTTCAAGGCTACCATCTTATCTTTCAACGCAGTGGTTTTTATAAACCAGCTATCAAGCGGATAGTACAGGACAGGCTTATCGGTGCGCCAGCAATGCGGATAGGTGTGTTCGTATTTCTCCACCTTAAACGCTTTGTTTTCTTCTTTAAGAATAATAGAGATGATTACATCCGTGTTTTTATAATCCGGATTAGTCTCATCTTCATTGGTATAATTCTTTACATAGAAATCATCTGCGCCAAGCGGCTTATGGGTTTTGATATTGAATTGGGCTACACCTTCTTTCAACTTCTCACCAATTACAGAAATAAATTTTCCTTTCCGATCTACCACCGGTACTTCATTATCCAATTCGTCTTTTACCGTAAGTGCAGGAATACCATTTTGCTTGGCTACTCTAAAGTCATCGGCACCAAACGTTGGTGAAATGTGTACCACACCCGTTCCATCTTCAGTGGTAACAAAATCTCCAGCCACCACTTGAAATGCTTTATCGGCATCATAGAATGGTTGCAAATAAGGCATCAGTTGTTCGTAACGGATACCGACTAAATCTTTACCCAAGCAAGACTTGTCTAAGGATTCCCATGGAATGTCTTTATCACCAAGTTTATAATCCTTGATTAACTTTTCACTTCTTCTGCCTACACTTCCGGTTTCTCCATCTTTTGGAAAGCGTTCTTTAAAATAAGAATTCTTCCGATCCTTAGCGAGTATTACTCTTATTGGCTTACGGTGTATTGATTAACAGTTCCAACAAATATGTACTCCACTTTTTCGCCAACAGCCAATGCAGTATTTGAAGGCAGTGTCCATGGTGTTGTCGTCCACGCGAGTATGTATATATCGGCATCATTCAACTCTGGATTATCAAACTGAATTTTCCGATCCCACAAAAACTCCGACTTCGAATCACGCTTCACCTTAAACTGCGCCACGACCGAAGTGTCCTTCACATCTTTATAGCAACCGGGCAAGTTCAATTCATGTGAACTTAAACCGGTGCCGGCGGCAGGTGAATAGGGCTGAATGGTGTACCCCTTGTACAATAATTTCTTATCGTACAACTGCTTTAATATCCACCACAGCGATTCAATGTATTCTTTTTCGTAGGTGATGTACGGATTTTCGAGGTCAACCCAGTAGCCCATCTTACGGTGAGGTCGTCCCACTGGTCTTTGTACTTCATCACCGTTTCGCGGCACTTCTTGTTGTACTCTTCTACTGAAATCTTTTTCCCAATGTCGTCTTTCGTAATGCCCAGTTCTTTCTCTACCTGCAATTCCACGGGCAAACCGTGGGTATCCCAACCGCCTTTGCGTTTTACCTGAAAGCCCTGTAATGTTTTGAATCGGCAAAAAATATCCTTTACCGTGCGCGCCATTACGTGGTGAATACCTGGCGTGCCGTTGGCCGATGGGGGGCCTTCATAAAAGGTAAACGTCTGGGCTTCCTCTCGCGGTTGCTCACTGATTTCTCAAAAATCTTTTCCTCTTTCCAGAAGGCCAACATTTCTGAGGCCACCTGGGCGAGGTTCAATTCCTTAAATTCTCTGTATTTGCTCACTTCTCAATAAAATAAAGGCCGCAATTTAGGCATAATAAGGCGGGAATTCGAGGGAATATTAAGCCGGAAATTACATTAAGCCTATTATTCAAACCAAATACGAAAGGAAATCTCTTAACGCTAGAACGGTGAGGGTAACAAGCGCAAGTGCTATCAAAGATCCTTCCGCACCGAAATCTCCACCTGTTATAACTTCAGTAGCGAGGCGTGTCGGAATAAAAACACCAGATTCATTAAGCCCGCTTACAGATAAACCAAATACATTTCCCTGAACAAAATTCCATGACCAATGTAAGCCTATTGCTGTGGAAATAGTTTTAGTTTTTAATGTCACCATCCCCATTAGCAATCCACTTAATGAAATAGTGACAAGTCCAACAATAGTAAGATGATCGTTTCCTAAATGGACTACCCCAAACAAGATTGAAGAAACAATGAGTGCACTTCTTGAACTATATCGATCTGTAAGATTGGCTAAAACATAACCTCGAAAGATAATTTCTTCTGTTGCAGCAACAAGTAAATAAAAAATAAAACCCCAAAGGAGATCAATGGTAATTCCTTGAAACTTGAAATCAATAAAGCCGACTAAAAAAGTCACAAAAGCAAAGGCAAACATGATGACTATTCCAATTAAAAAACCAATGATGGCATTTTTTATAGATAGAGTAAGCATCAGAGATTTCAAATCGCGCTTATCAAAATTCTTACACATGTAGTGTGTAGCCAGAATAGCTGCGCCAAGGAAAACAATTTGAACAGCAAGTCTAAAGGAATAATTTTCAAATAGCTTATCGTACTCTTCCCGATTTTGCGTAACGGGAAAAATAATTGCAATTGGAATATAAAGGACAATTGAAAAAAGAAGGAGCAATCCAAAATAGATAAGCAATCCCCGCCAATTCCCTTTCTTAAGATTTTCCTTCAATGAAAATAAATTCATCAATTACTCAGCAGAACCGCTGCGATCATGAATTTTGATCTTGCTTAAATCAATCGCCTCGTCCTCCTGTTCGCCATAAAAACTGGAATCGAAATCATCAATCACCAAGCGACCTTCACTCTTCTTAGGTTTATCGAATGTCATGATCAAGGCTGGCAACAAAATTAAGTTGGTGAACATAGAGATCAGCAACGTGGTAGAAGTAAGTAAGCCCAGCGCAACGGTTCCACCAAAATCGGAGAATGCAAAAATGATAAAGCCTGCAAACAGCACGATCGATGTATACACAATACTCTTACCGGTTTCCAGAATACTTTCACTTACAGAGCGCGGCACAAAGAATCCGCTCGAAAGTAACTCCTGACGATACTTTGCTAAAAAGCGAATGGAGTTGTCCACCGAGATTCCAAAGGTGATACTGAAAATCAACGCTGTACTTGCTTTAAGTGGAATATTGAAATAACCCATCAAGCCTGCGGTAATCATTAACGCAATCAAGTTGGGTATTAATGAAATCAGGATCATGCGCGCATTGGCAAACAGAATCGCCATTGAAAGCGTGATCAGAATACAAGCGAGTATTAAACTCTCCGTAAGATTTTCAATCAGAAAATTATTTCCCTTAATAAATATTTTAGAAGAACCTGTAACGGTCACAACTACCGAATCACTTTTAGATTTTAATGTTTCTTTAAGTTCCGCCACTAAAGCGGCCGCTTTAGGCTCAATAATATTACGAACCAATGAATCCATTTTGACCGAACCAATATCTGCCATCTGCATAGAGATGCGCATTTTACTGTACGTAGAATCCACAAAGGAATTAAATAAGCCGCTGTTATCAGTTTGTCCTTTAAGATATCCTAAAACATACTTGGCCTCCATGTCAGAGGAAGGCAGATCATACCAATCTGGATTGTTATTATAATATGCCTGGCGCGAAGCTTTGATAAAACTTAAAATTGAAATTGGGCGTGACGTAACCGTAATGGAGTCCAGCGAAGACTCAAAAGCATCAATGGCTTTAGCAATCTTCAAATTCTGTAATGGTCTTTGTCGTTTGGTTTGCAAGTCTACCTCTATCTCCAATGGCATAATGCCGCTAAAGTTTTCTTCTACAAACTTTAAATCCTTCATTACCGGACTTTCCTTTGGGATATCATCCACCATGAAAGAAACCGAATAGAGCTTAGACATTCCAAAAATTGCCAACGCAGTGATAATAGTTGTTGCGATATAAATAAAAGTACGATGGCGATGAACCATCAAATCTACCATCCTCACAAAGCCGCCCAGTATTTTGAAATCCAGATGTTTTAGATGCTTGGGTGAGGGTTCCGGCATCCATGATAAAATTCCGGGAATCATCACCAGACTTACAACAAACAACACGATGATGTTGATACCCGCCACAATACCAAACTCACGCAACACGGTAATGTCTGTTACCAACAGGGTTAAAAAGCCAATAGCTACCGTAAGGTTTGTGAGAAATGTAGCCAGTCCCATTTTTTGCACAACCGTGCGAATGGCCTCCATTTTGTTTTTCCGTTTCACATACTCAACGTGATACTTATTCAATAAGTAAATAGCATTTGTGATTCCAATGGTAACAATAACAGGTGGTATCAATCCGCTCAGCAAGCTAATTTTAAAACCAAGTAATGTAATTGTCCCTATTGTCCACACCACCACAACCCCAATCATAATCATAGAGAAAATAACTGCTCGAATGGAGCGGAAAAAGAGGAGCATGATTACTCCTGTAACAATGGCTGAAAGAAAAAGAAACAAAGACAACTCTTTTCGAACCTGACTCACCATAACTGACCGTACAAATGGCAAGCCTGCATAGTGAATCTTAATTCCAGAATCTTTAACAAATTCATCACCATATTCAACCAGGGCGCGCGTTACATCCAGTCTTTTCACTGAGTTAGCATACTCCTTATTCATAGGAGCTAAAATCATGGTGGCTCCATTGGATAAATTCACCAACTGCCCCATATAAAACTTTTGATCTCTGGCGATAGCCAACAAGCTATCCAGTTCTTGTTGTGAGGTCAGTTTTTCGGGGAATAACGGTGTGAGATAAAATTTTTTCTCAGCTGTATCTTTTTGAATAATTCTAAGAAGCGGCAGTGAAAGAACTTCATTTATGCCTTCAATTCCTTTTAGCTTTAAGCTGAGTTCTTTTAGTTTATTAAACCCATCAAGGGTATAGATAGCGCTGTCTTTTACACCAATGGCCATCATGTTTCCATCCTCGCCAAATTGTTGCTTAAACTTGTTGAAGAAGATCATGTCTGGATCTTCCGGAGGTACCGTGCGCGCAAAGTCGTAGCTCATTTCCACTTTAGATGCATAGAATCCCATCACAATCGTGATGGCACCAATCACACCAATCAACAGTGTTCTAAAACGGATAATAAGATCTGCTACTCTGTACCACATATCTAAGTGGGTAAATTCTAAATTTTTTGAACCCGTAAAACTAAGGAATTTTGCTTACGCGAAGGCGTTTTACTGCTGTTATTGCGAGACCCACTTTAGTCCAACGATGGAAGCAATTAACGTGGTGATAAAAAAGATTCTCCAGAAATCTGCTGGTTCTTTAAAAAGTATGATACCTGCTATTACGGTACCCACCGCGCCAATACCCGTCCACACAGCGTAGGCTGTGCCGATGGGTAGAGTTTGTGCCGCTTTGTAAAGCAAAAACATGCTGATAGCCAGACAGCAGAAAAATCCAAAAAGCCAATACAGGGAAGTTGTACCTTCAGTCTCCTTTGCTTTGCCCAGGCATGTTGCAAATCCCACCTCAAACAATCCGGCCACGATAAGAATTATCCAATTCATGAGTCTAAATTTCAAATCCATTAATCTTTCGATACAAAGAAAGTGCATGTGTGTCCGTCATACCCGACACAAAGTCAATGACTTCCCGAAAATGCAAATACGTATTTTCAGGATTTGATTGAATGACTGCAGTTGCCTCAGTGGGGAGTAGTCGTGCAAGGTTAGAATATTTACGAGCCTGGTTTTTCTTTACAAGGTGCTCCGCTGCTTTAATAAATTCCTCCAACAAACCGGGCAACACTTCAAATCCTGCCGATTCAATTTCAACCACATGACGCGCACGATAGATTTTTGTAATGGAGATGTCGATAATTTGTTTCAACTGATTTTTATACGAACCTAAATCGGTTAATGCCTGATCAAATGATCCGGATAGTATTGCTTCTTCATTTTGCAGAAAGACATCTACTACATCGGTAATCAATTTGCCAATGGCCATGGCGCGCAACACACCAATCTTTTCGTCAACACTTTTAATACGTTCGGCCTTTTCGGGATTGAAGTCAGAACCTAAAATTGCAGCCAACAACTCAATGGTATCATGTACAGAAACCAATCCCAACCGACAACCATCTTCAAGATCGATTATGTTGTAACAGATGTCATCCGCAGCCTCCACTAAAAAAGCAAGCGGGTGTCTTGACCATACATTTTCCCCATTTTGGATCAACCCAAGTTGACTGGCCATTTCGTTAAACAACTCTTGTTCAGTCTTAAAAAAACCAAACTTCTTCTGGCTCTTCTTCGATGGATCACGTACCTGCACCAAAGATGCACATGGATATTTTGTAAAAGCCCCTAATGTTGCCAGAGTAAGTCTAAGGCCTTGATATTGCTTCTTATTCAAAATGCGAAAACCTTGAGCATTGCCTTCAAAATGAGTAAGATCTGCCCACTCCTGTTCTGAAAAGTGTGGTTTGTATTTCTGCCCTTCGTGATGAAGAAAGAAATCACTCAGCCCATCTTCACCCGAATGGCCGAACGGAGGATTTCCCAGATCATGCGCCAGTGAAGCAGATGCCACTACTGTTCCAAAGTCGTGTGACGAAAATTTTGCTGAGAGGTCTTCATGCCGTTGAATCAACACTTCTCCTACTCGTCTACCAAGTGATCTTCCAACACTTGAAACCTCCAGACTATGTGTTAATCGGGTATGAACAAAATCATGTTCCGGCAACGGGTGTACCTGCGTTTTGTCTTGCAGCCTACGAAACGGATGTGAAAAAATAATCCGATCATAATCCTGTTCAAAAGCACTTCGGGTAGATTCTGCTAAATCAGATTTTTGATTTAATCTTTGATACGATAATAGTTTAGTCCAGATCATACTTACTCCTTCAACACTAAGTCAATACACATAACAGCGGCCATGATCAACATGCGCAAGGGATTATCAGCAGGAACCTGAGAACTTATCTGAAGAATGTAGTTATCGGCAGAGGTGAATAATTCTTTGCCTAGACCATTCCATTTCTTTGTAACGGTCGCAAATTCCTTTCCATCATTACTAACAAACTTAAAATCCCAGCTAGTCCATTTCCCTTTTAGCATACAGAGTGGGCGTTCACTTGCATCCAACACTTCAAACTTTCCGCCAATGCTTAAAAACTTTTGTTTAAACATACCAATCAACTGCTTTCGCTCATCAAGCACCTCTACAGAAGAAAGAAAAAATGAAACACCACGTTTCACCGTCAGGATGGTTTCTCCTTTCGGAGTTTTAATATCTATTTCAAAGGGAGTGGTTCTTTTATAATCTGTGAAGCGAAACATTTTGGTAAAGAAACCAAGATTCTCTTCACGGCATTGCAGAATTAGCTCACTGGTTTCCGGATCAAACACATCAAAGCTATTAGCAGCTTTAAAAATCTTTACGTGTTCTTTAACGAAAAAGAGGTTTTTGTTGAGGGTGGGATGCATATAGTTTTATGGGATCTTGTTTGAAAAGTTTTGCTAAAATAAGATAAAGTTCAGGTTGCGCCTGCTGAAAGGGTCCAGGTCGCTCAAAGAAATTCTCTACCGCCACCGCAAAAAACTCCTCCATATTGTTGAATGCATACTTTCTGAAAAAATGCTGCTCATTAGCTGCTAAATTAGCCATCTCTTTTTCCGCATACTTTTCAACCTGTTCAACAACTTCCCCGTCAAGCGTGACGTAGTCTGTAATTTTATGCTCAAGCCACAGTGCGTGGGCGAATTCATGAAGCAATAAATTTATCCCATCATCCTGATACTGTAATCCTTCGGCAATCCCGCGCCAACTAAATACAATCACCCGCAATCCCGGGTTTACTTCCCCTTTGTGTTTGCGCTGCGTAATCAAAGAATTGTAATAATCAGGGTACACAATGATTCGCTTAAAATAACTAAGACTCTTTTTGGGTAAGAATAAAATCAGTTGTGCGGCTGCACACGAAATAATTGCCTTCATGGCGCGGGTTATTTTTATCTTATCCCGCGAAACAAACTCAAAATATTCATACTGATCGCGCGCCAGGCGAAGGAACTTTAACTTCAAAGACCAGGGTAATGAAGTGTAGAAAATGTACCTGTGATTAAGAAAGCGATGAAAGATAGGTCCATAATAAAAACGAAAGCGCAACTCCTGATATCCTTTATACAGTAGTTGCGCCAACGCTGCTAACAAAGCAAATCGCACGTTATATTTTCTTTAGCAATTCAGCCATAGATACAGAGTCTTGTATAATTGATTTAACCGCGCTAATTGCCACTCGCTCTTGCTTCATGGTGTCGCGATCACGAATCGTTACCGTATTGTCTTCTAATGTTTGGTGATCTATGGTGATGCAATACGGTGTTCCTATTGCATCTTGCCTACGATAACGTTTTCCAATAGCATCTTTCTCCTCATAGAAGCAACGGAAATCAAATTTCAATAAGTTCATGATTTCATGTGCCTTTTCTGGCAATCCGTCTTTCTTCATTAGTGGAAGTATCGCTACTTTATTAGGCGCTAAAGCTGCCGG
This sequence comes from uncultured Cytophagales bacterium, assembly GCA_963787095.1. Lineage (GTDB taxonomy): Bacteria > Bacteroidota > Bacteroidia > Cytophagales > Cyclobacteriaceae > ELB16-189. The sequence continues at coordinate 8,867 of CAWBCB010000038.1, forward strand.
TATTTTTAACACAATCCTGTCGCTGCCATCTTCTAGTTTTTCTTCTTTATAGGATGAGGCTAATACCGATAAAAACATCCGATCCAACCCTACTGAAGTTTCCACTACGTAAGGAATGTAGTTTTGATTATCTTCTGAATCGAAGTATTGCAATTTCTTACCTGAGAATTTTTCGTGACTCTTCAAATCAAAATCGGTGCGCGAGTGAATACCTTCCAATTCGCGAAAGCCCATAGGGAAATTGAATTGAATATCGCACGCTGCATTGGCATAATGCGCCAAGTTAAGGTGATCATGAAAGCGATAGTTTTCAACACCCATTCCCAGCGTTTGGTGCCACCTCATTCGTTTCTCCTTCCAGAACTCGTACCATTTCATCTCCTCGCCAGGCTTCACAAAAAATTGCATCTCCATTTGTTCAAATTCGCGCATGCGAAAAATAAATTGGCGAGCTACAATTTCATTACGAAAAGCTTTGCCAATCTGGGCAATCCCGAAAGGAATTTTCATACGCCCGGTTTTTTGCACATTCAAAAAGTTTACGAAAATTCCCTGTGCTGTCTCTGGTCTTAAATAAATTTTATTAGAATCTTCCGCTACCGAACCCATTTCAGTAGAGAACATAAGGTTAAATTGACGCACGTCAGTCCAGTTCTTTGTACCTGAAACTGGATCTGCTATTTCCAAATCAACAATCAACTGCTTTAGCCCTACCATGTCGCCATCGGCCAAAGTTTGCTTTAAACGCTCATTGGTTTCGTCTATCTTTTTCTGGTACTCAACCACACGTGGGTTGGTTGCAACAAACATAGTGCGATCAAAATTTTCAAATCGCTTAGCAGCTTTCTCCACTTCCTTCTCAATTTTCTCCTCGAGCTTTTCAATTACACCTTCCACTAATTGATCGGCTCGGTATCTTTTTTTAGAATCCTTATTATCAAGCATAGGGTCATTAAATGCATCCACATGCCCGGATGCCTTCCAGGTAGTGGGATGCATAAAAATTGCTGCGTCAATCCCCACAATATTATCATGAAGCAAGGTCATGAACTTCCACCAATATTCTTTGATGTTATTTTTTAGTTCCGATCCATTCTGTCCATAATCATATACAGCACTTAAGCCATCATAAATTTCGCTGGAAGGGAAAATAAACCCATACTCCTTCGCATGGGAGATTACATTTTTAAAAAGATTGTCTTCCTGATTTGCCATAAGCGGCAAAGATAGAATTAGTAGGTAGTAGTAGGAAGGGGTTGTTCGTATTAAATTTCAAAAATTACGCGGGCAACGAGATCGTGAATGTGGTTCCTTCACCAAAAACAGATACAAAGGATATTTTTCCATTTAATTTTTCGGCTGTTTCTTTAGCAATATAAAGACCTAATCCAGAGCCTTGCACCGAATCATTGGCTCTGTAAAACATACCAAAGATTTTAACCTGATGTTCAGGTTTAATCCCAATGCCATTGTCCTCAATACCTATAATACATCGATCACCTTGAGTGGAAGCATAAATTGTGAGCCTCGGTTGATCCTTGAACATGGCCATATACTTAAATGCATTGCTAATCAGATTGTTTAAAATTACTCGCAATCGCGATTCATCCGTTCTTAATCTCAGCCCACTATTAATATTAATCTCAATCAGAATTTTACTCGAATCAATCGAATATTTTAGCGTATTAACCACTTCCTCCACAACCAATTTTAGATTTACCAGGGTAATTGACACCTCCAACCTCGTGTTTCTGGAATACTCTACAATATCTTTTATGTAGTTATCCATCACTTTCACTCGCTCACCCATTAAAGAAAGATACACTTGCGCATCATGCTGGTCGCGTTGTGCCAAATGAATGAGTCCTGCCATAGAGCTAAGTGGCGCACGCAAGTCATGTGAAGCGCTATAGACAAAACGATCTAATTCCTGATTTACTTTGATCAACTCCCTATTCTTACGAAGAATATTTTTCTCGGAATTTGTAACCATTCGATCAAAGAAAATGATGATGAGAATTCCGATTGTGAGCACAATTAAGAAGCTAATAATTAAATAAAAGTGGGCGTGATTTGGATTAAAATCAGAGGGTTTAAAAATTGCTATTAAAAATAGTATAAAGCTTAGCACCGTAAATCCAATGCCCAACCATCGTTGGCGATACCCAAATACGGCTAGCGCTCCCAAACTACTGGGAATGAAATAAAAATAAGAACCTGTTTGAAGTGGATCGAAGTCAAGACTTGAAAAATAAAATGCAAGTGCATTGCCCCGAATCAAATGAATAATAATAGCCAGATCAACTTTTCCCCATCGCAGAAGAAACAAACATAACGTGGAAACTATAAATCCAATGAATAAAGAAAGGGGCTTGCCTTCATCATTCCAGAGATTGACAATAAGGAAAAAAAGATCAACTCCTACATATATTAAAATGAGATACGCCCCGAGTATTATCTTTCTCTTCTCACTCTCTGTTTCCAGAACTCGATCTCCTAAAACAAATTTTTGAATACCCACACACTATAAATTAGGTAGCCAAATAGTGAATCGAGAGCCTTGCCCTGGTGATGAATGGAATTTTATGGATCCATTTAACTTAGTCAATGTCTCCCTAACAATGTAAAGGCCTAGGCCTGACCCTTGTGATTTTTCAGATGCGCGATAAAACATTTCAAAGATTCGGGGTTGGTGTTCAACAGCTATCCCCAGACCATTATCTTCAATATCAATTCGAATCTGATCACCTTCCGCTTCAGCTTTAATTAATACTTCTTGCTGCTCTTTTTGCAGGTCGTGATATTTGAATGCATTCCCAATCAGGTTTTGGAGAACAACCTTAAGCCTAGGCAAATCTGAAACAATATTTAAAGAAGGTTCAATATCCAGCCTCACATAAATCCCTTCCATCCCTTCTGCAAATTTCAGGTTATCAACTGTCTCCTTTATAATAGGTAGTAGAATAAAATTTTCTCTCCTTACATCCAATCTTGCATTGCGCGAAAAATCAATAATCTCTTTAATAAACACGTCCATGTTGTCAATGCGATCCTTCATTAACTCAAAGCATTCTTTAACCTCTTCAGGATCCTGCGTTTTTTGGGTTACCTCAATAAGGCCTAGTAGCGACCTCAATGGAGCCCGTAAATCATGCGATGCACTGTAAACAAATCGATCAAGCTCTTTATTGGTTTTTGCTAATAATTCATTCTTTGTCAGTATTTCCTTTTGAATAACATGATTAACATCAATCAGGAAATATAGCAGAGTGATGCCGGTGCCAAGGGCAATGACAAAATTTGTGGCAAAACTAATTTGCACATACTCCTCGGTAAACACATGCTTTGGTTGAATGGAGAACCCACCCCAATAAGAAAGAAAAAATAATAATGCTGAGAAAGCAGCGAAGAGAATTGCCAGAGATCGGTCCTTATGCCCAAACAGCGCCACACTTGTTATGCCGGCAATCACAAAAAACATATAAACACCAGTTCTATAACTATCATTTGACGCAAACAGAAAAATAATAAGGTTGATGAGTGCTAAGAATAAGATATTCGCTAGCTTATATTTTTTATATCGATTTAGAGTAAAGGTTATGATAGCTGTAACGATTACCGCAAAATAGTAGGGGTCGTTTTCGGTAATGTTATTGTAGTGGTCAACAAAAATATAAGTGATTCCAACCAGAAGTGATACAACAATAAGATATCCTCTCAAGAGGGCATTCTTATAATCCACCCACGAATTAATATATACATCCTTGCCGATTATCAGGTCTCTAAATTTCTTTCCTGGCATGGTTTAGGGTTTAGCGAAGGACTTTGAAGTTTCTAAAGATAAAACCATTTTTTACCCTATACAGAATATGTTTAGTATTTTTCATAAAATATGATCCACATCAGTCGAATCGGTTTGGCTATTGCGTTTTCACCAACTGCCAGTGCCATGCTTGCAGAAGCAAGTCGATTGGCGCATCATTTTAATGCAAAACTAATACTAATACATGTAGGCAAAAGAGGAGATAAGGAAGAGCAGCAGATCCGTAACCTGATAGATGAAGTGCACTTTATCGCTTCGAACATAATTATTTTGTGGAAAACCGGTGATCCGGTAAAAGAAATTCTCAAGGCCTGCAAAGAGGAAAAAATTGACCTTCTTGTTGCTGGTGCCCTTAAAAAAGAAAATACAGTAAACCATTATCTGGGCACCATAGCAAGAAAGATCATGCGCAAAGCTGATTGTTCAATCTATATGATTACCGATCCCGCTGTTGAAAGTAAACTCCCAAAAAATATTGTAGTGAATGCTGAAGATAGCCCATTCGTTGAAGCAGCCATTTACCTGGCATGCCATTGGAATATGGCCGTGGATGATACGTGGATTCACATCGTTCGGGAACTGAAACTTTTGGGGCTTGCGCTTTCTGCCAGCGAACAACGTACAGAAGAAGAATATCTTCAAAGCAAACAGAACATGATAGCCGAGGAGATAAGTGCAGTAGAAAAAATCCTTCATCGCATCCCTCATAATGCCCAAAAAATCAATATTAAAATACTCTCTGGCAGATCGGGCTTTGAACTTGCCAGATTTGCCGAGCGAAAGAAAGCAGACTTATTAGTGTTGGGCGCTCCACACAGAAAATTTTCCATTTTGTCACGGGTTTTTCCGCATGATCAGGAATATATTTTTAACGATTTACCTTGCAATGTGCTGATAGTTAAACCTCGCAAAAACCCATGAAGTTAAGTCATCAGGCAATAATGAATTTGCTGATTCAACTGGGCGTGATGCTGCTGGTGGGAAGATTATTTGCGGAGGCAGCTCGTAAACTAAAACAACCCGCAGTAGTGGGTGAAATTTTGGCAGGGATTATTCTTGGCCCAACCATCTTAGGGATGATTAATCCACATTGGTTTCAGGAACTGTTTCCTTCAGGGCCTTCTTCGCTGGTGCTTGATGGATTTGTTCAGGTGGCCGTGGTGCTGTTGCTTTTTATAGCAGGTTTGGAAGTGGATCTACATATTGTATTACAACAAGGCCGACAAGCAATTTACACAAGCATGTTTGGTTTGATTGTTCCATTTGCTATTGGATTTTTGTTTCCCTATTTCTTTTTTGATTTTTTTGAAAGTCATGATCCATCACGGCATCTGGCTTATTCTCTTTTTATGGGCACCTCTATGGCCATTACAGCTTTACCAGTAATTGCGCGCATACTTATGGATCTTAACATCTTTAAATCGCGCATGGGCATGCTGGTAATTTCATCGGCCATGATAAATGATTTAATCGGCTGGTTAATTTTTTCCATGATCCTGGGTATGATTGGCAAAGAACAGTCCATGTCTGTTTTAAATACAGCCATGCTAACCATAGGTTTTACAGTACTCATGCTAACAGTAGGGCGTGGCTTAATTAATCGCGCACTACCTTGGGTAAATCGAAAGCTTGCGTGGCCGGCAGGTCTGCTTTCACTTTCGCTTGTACTTTGCTTTCTCGCGGCCGCTTTTACAGAATACATTGGCATTCATGCAGTGTTTGGTGCCTTTATTGTTGGTGTTGCCTTGGGCGATTCGGAACACCTAAGCGAGCGAGCGAAAGAAATCTTGCATCAGTTTATTAACAGCATTTTTGCTCCACTTTTTTTTGTGGCCATCGGGTTAAAAGTAAATTTCATTACCAATTTCGATCTGCTCCTTACACTAGCTATTATCGCTATCGCTTTTGTGGGTAAAATTATTGGTAGTGGCTTAGGTACCCGGTTAGGTGGTTTCACCTGGCGCGAATCGCTTGCGGCTGCTTTTGGTATGAATGCCCGAGGAGCAATTGAAATAATTCTTGGCTTAGTGGCACTAGAGAATAAACTTATTAACGAAAAAGTTTTCGTCTCTCTTGTTATCATGGCGTTGGTCACTAGCATGAGCAGTGGCCCCTTAATGAAATGGATACTTAAAAAGTAATTAAGCCATAGCCTCTTTCAAAAAATCATTCAATGATTTTACAGTCTTACAAGCTTCAGCAACTTTTTTAACAAAATTTTTATTCGCCACCTCCGCATCGGTAAAGTTGTGCGATACGATGTAGCTCTTATACTTTAGCAAATCTATATTTGGATGATCTTTAGGATACCCCTTTGGAACTGTTTTCAATTTGTCGAAATCGCCCAAAGCCGGAAATATCTTTTTGAATTTTTTATCATTCAGGATTTTTTGAAACCCTTTTGTATTGTAATCAATCTCTTGTCGAATCTTGGCTAGCTTTTCACTATCGGGCATATAGATACCACCGGCAACAAAACTTTTTCCGGGTTCAAGATGAATGTAGTAGCCCGGTTCTTGTTCCATCTTGCCATGTGCCGACATACCTGCTCCCATATTTACTTTATAGGGTCGCTTATCTTTGCTAAACCGAACGTCTCGATAAATCCGGAACGCAAGCTTGCGCGGATTAATCCCGCCAAGGCTATCATCAAATTTTAACACCTCTTTATGGAGTGCTTCTAAAAAGTCTTCAAACTCAAGTTTAACCGCTAAGTATTTAGGCTTATTCTTTTCAAACCACTCGCGGTTATTATTCTTTGAAATCGCCTTTAGAAATTTTAAGATGTTTTCCATATCGTTATAAAAGCTGTGTTTGTTTCTACATCATAGGAAGGGTAACTGAATCTGAGTACAATGATTCATGCTTACTTGGAATTGATAATTTTTCGCTGCATCTACAATAGAAAATAAGTCCTTTATAAGAGGTTAGGTACTGGTATTGATTTTTGAAAAGGCCCACTTTGGAAGCAACAATCATTAAGCCTTCATTTCGACTCATTAAATTTTGAAAATCCTCCGGAGTGATTCTTGCAAACACCCCATTCATTTTAAGTATCTGCTGATTTTGAGCGTGCACGTGTACCATTTTTTATAATGTTAGTGTGTAAACAATTTCTTAAAGATACTCAACAATGCTCTCAAGCCCGATTCCTCGTGAGGCTTTCACTAAAATGGTTGAATCGTGTATCTTATTTGCTTTCAGATATTCTATCAAATGATCCTTTTTCTCGAACAATTTCCCTTTTTCATAAACTGAGTTTGCTGCTTTCATCAGATTACCACAGAAATAAACTTGATCAAATTTTTTACTTGAAAGAAGTTCTCCAATTTTTTTATGTTCTGCCTCAGCTTCTTCTTCTAACTCAAACATGTCACCCAGAATAACAACCTTCTTTTTCGCTTTTATAGTTGCCAGATTTTCAATGGCAGCTTCCATGGAGCTTGGGTTGGCATTGTAGGCATCTAAAATAATTGTGTTGTCTCCTTTCTTAATTACTTGTGAGCGCATATTCCCTGGCACATATTCCGCCACAGCGGCATTTGCTATCTTTCCATCCACTTTAAAATATTTTCCAATACAAAGTGCTGCGGCAATGTTTTCAAAATTGTAAGACCCCATTAATTGAGTTTGTACAACCTCACCATTCTCAGCTTGATACCGAATAAATGGATCGGCATCCATTAAACTTGCGTGATAATAATCTCCTTTAGCCGAATAGAAGTACGGTTTCGCAAATCGCTTTGCCATGTTAGTGAAAATCGGATTTTGCGAATTGATAAATACAACCCCATCATGGGTAAGCAAATGCTGAAACAATTCGGATTTACCGCGCACAATATTTTCAAAGCCACCAAACGTACCAATGTGCGCACGACCAATATTGGTTATAAACCCATGGGTTGGATTTGAAATAGAACATAGCAAGGCAATTTCCCCAACATGATTAGCCCCCATTTCAATTACGGCAATCTCAACAGATTGATCAATGCTTAAAATAGAAAGCGGAACTCCAATATGATTATTCAAATTTCCTTTAGTAGCAAAAGTTTTATACTTCTGGCTTAAGACTACGTTCAATAATTCTTTGCTGGTTGTTTTTCCGTTGGATCCTGTGAGACCAATTATAGGAATTGTTAATTGGCTACGATGATGGCGGGCAAGATCTTGCAAAGCGATCAGCGTATCACTAACCAGAACGCATCGATCATCTGTTGCAAAAGCTGCATCATCGATTACAGCAAAGCTGGCACCTTTAGCTAACGCTTCTTTGGCAAACTCATTCGCATTAAACTTGTCGCCACGCAATGCAAAAAAAATTGATCCAGCAGGAATTTGTCGGGTATCGGTAGAAACTGCGCCTGCCAGCAGGAATTTCTCATATAGCTTTTCAGTTTGCATGTGTATTAGTGCCGGGTAAAGTATCTTGCAGGCAAGATAACAGGTGGACGTGTGTCTACGTTATAGATTGTAATATTTTTGAATGCGTAACCTCTGCCTTATACTATTTATTATACTCCCCACATGGGCACAAAGCCAGTTTACCTATACGCTGGATCAAAGTATAGCGGTTGAAGTGGACGGAAAAACTATCTCGCTACCGTGGGCTGGGGGACTTAATTCGGTTCAGGTAAACACCATGGATTTGAATGGGGATAATAAAATTGATCTTGTACTGTTCGATCGAGCTGCCAATAAAATCTTGACATTCTTAAATGAATCCAATCAATATGTATATGCGCCTGATTACGAAGAATTATTCCCAAAAGAAGTAACACAGTGGTTACTACTGCGTGATTTCAATTGTGATGGAAAGAAAGACATCTTCACCAGCGATCCGTTTGGGATTACTGTGTTTGTAAATACAACCAAGCCAAACGAAAAACTGAGTTGGCGACCTTACAACCCCGGCTTTCCGCTACTTACCAAAGGCTTTACCAGCAATGTAAATCTTAAAATAAATGAATCGGATATTCCAGCCATTGATGATATTGATGGCGATGGTGATTTGGATATTCTGAATGTTCGGTTTGTTGGAATTGGAACCATTGAGTGGCACAAAAATTTAAGCATGGAACGCACCGGCACGTGTGATTCACTGCAGCTGGAAAGAGTAACGCAAAACTATGGCAATTTTGAAGAATGTTCGTGCGGTAAATTTGCATTTGGCCAAACCTGCGCCTCCTTACCCGGTGGCCGAACACAGCATGCGGGTGGAAAAACATTATTAACCATTGATTTGGATAATGATGGCGATCGTGAACTTCTTTTTTCAGAAGAAACCTGTAATCGTTTATTCATGCTTGAAAACATAGGAACTGTTGAAGATGCCCTCATGACAAGTGCCGTTAGTTTTCCCGCCTCCAAACCAATCAATTATCTGATTTTTCCAGCCTCTTACTTAGAGGATGTAGACTTTGATGGGAACCCTGACTTGATTTCTTCGCCTAATATTTATTCACGCACCTTTCAAAATATAAATTTTAAGGAGTCGATGTGGTTCTATAAAAATACAGGCACCACACAACTCCCTCAATTTACATTTCAAAAAACAAATTATTTGCAAGATCAAATGATTGATGTGGGCGACTTTGCCGCACCTGCTTTTATTGATGTCGATGGCGATGGCGATCAAGATATGTTTATCAGCAACTATACCAGTTCCAACTTTGCCAGTTCTATTTATCAGTACGAAAATATAGGCACTGCCGATGAGGCTAAATTCAAATTGATAACCACTGACTTCATTAACTTTTCAATTGCCAATATTTACAATGCAAAAATTCAGTTTGCTGATATGAATGGAGACGCCACATTAGATTTTGTATTTACAGGAACGAGTCAGCAAAATGGAGCCACTTCATTATTATTCGTTCCAAACACATCTACCAATGGTCTTAATTTTTCCGGTCAATCACTTCAATCCACTAACTTTTCAATTACCGAAAATGAAAACGTTTTAGTGGTGGATGTAAATCAAGATGGTTTAAATGACTTACTGATTGGCAAAGCAACAGGAGCTGTTCAGTATTGGAGAAATGTTGGACCGGCTGGTCAGTTCAACTTTACCTTAGAAAATGGAGCTTTCCTTGGCTTAAGCTCAAGTACTGATCGTCAAAGTCCCGCTTTAGCTGCAGGCGATCTTGATGCCGATGGTAGAAGTGATTTAATAGTATCTAATCAACGGGGTGAGCTTACTATTTATGGAGATTTTCGGGCACAGGATAGTAACGTTATTGGGGTAACCGATATTCTTTACAATTCATTTACAGAAAGCTACGGGGTTAAAAACTTTGGTGGTCGTGGATGGCCCACTATCGTAAATCTATTTAATAGCGATCGTCCAGCTGTTGTGTATGGCAATGCTTTAGGTGGAATTCACATTCTTAGGAATGAAGAAAGTAAAATATTGCCCGATGAACCTGCGGTTGATATTTTTCCTAACCCGATAGAAAAAAATGGAATCATGAAAATTAAAGCGGACCGAAATGTGATCGTTCAATTCTATACGGGATTAGGTCAAAAAATTTCGGAGTCTTATTTCATTCCTGCCAATCAGGAATATCCAATTCAGTTTTCTCATGTAACAGCAGGACTCTATCTTGCACGCTTTACGTATAACGGAAAATCCATTGCCAAGCGCTTTGTCATTTATTAAGTACTCTTTTCAATTATGAATTCTTTTGCAGTCATCTTCGATATGGATGGGGTTATCATTGATAGCAATCCATTTCACAAAATTTCACTTCGCCAGTTTTGCGCACAACATGGTTATCATTTAAGTGATGAAGAATTATTGAACAAAATTTATGGCCGTACCAACAACGATTGGATTAGAAATCTTTTTGGAGATCTCCCTAAAGAAAGGATTTTAGAACTGGGTGAAGAAAAAGAAGCGCTGTTTCGCGAGCTCTATAAAAATGAAATCAAACCGTTACCCGGATTGGAAAGTTTTTTGAAATCACTGGAAGCTCAAAAGATAATCAAAGCCATAGGCACCTCTGCTCCGCGTAGCAATGTGGACTTTTGTTTGGGCTCTACCCAACTTGAAAAATATTTCAAAACAATCTTAGATCAATCGGATGTTGAACATGGCAAACCCAATCCCGAGATTTATTTAAAAGTGGCTAAGCGAATAGGATTTGATCCTACCCAGTGCATTGTTTTTGAAGATTCTCTTTCTGGAGTTGAAGCAGCACACCGTGCAGGAGCGAAAGTGGTGGGCGTAACCACAACCCATAGTCGTGAAGAGTTAGCCCATACTGATTTAGCAATACGTGAGACGAT
>CAWBCB010000039.1:0-70663 GCA_963787095.1 uncultured Cytophagales bacterium
AATATCATGATGCGGAGGCGGGGAAATTAATCCAACGCCCGGTGTAGAATGTCGCACGCGACCAATCCAATCATCCACTTTATGGCCCGGCAGCTGACCGCCCTCACCCGGCTTGGCACCTTGCGCCATTTTTATTTGAAGTTCACTAGCATTGGTCAGGTAGTAACTGGTTACACCAAAACGACCTGATGCTACTTGCTTGATCGCAGAGTTTTCCCAATCTCCATTTTCTTTTCGCGTAAAGCGAGCTTCATCTTCACCACCCTCACCCGAATTACTTTTACCACCAATACGATTCATGGCAATAGCCAGCGTGCTGTGCGCTTCAAACGAAATGGATCCAAACGACATCGCGCCAGTAGCGAATCGCTTGAAGATATTTTCTTTAGGCTCTACTTCGCTTAACGGAATTGATTTTCCTTTTTTGAATTTTAATAAACTACGTAGCGTGATAGCCTTCTCACTTTGGTTGTTGATGAGGGTAGAATATTTCTTAAAGATTGAATAATCATTAATCTTGGTAGAATGTTGAAGCAAGTGAATGGTTTGCGGGTTGAACATATGAGCTTCGCCACGTTGCTTCCATTGATACACACCGCCTACAGCAAGTCGTGGCAACCCATTATTAACTTTAGGGAAAGCCAGTTGATGTTTTGCAATCGCCTCGCGAGCAATATCATCCAGCGTTAAACCACCAATGCGCGATACGGTTCCGGTAAAGTAGCGATCGATTACATCTTTGTGAATCCCCAACGCTTCAAAAATCTGCGCACCATGATAAGATTGTAACGTAGAGATACCCATCTTACTCATCACCTTGAGCAACTCACCCGCAACTGCTTTTTTATAGTTGTAAATTGCTTTCTCTTCTGTCAAGTCTTCTGGTAACAGATTTTGTTTCTTCATGTCGTGAATCGTTTGAAACACGAGATAAGGATTTACTCCTGAAGCACCGTACCCAATCAAGGTTGCAAAGTGGTGCGTTTCCCACACTTCACCTGCCTCCACCAGCAAGCCGATTTTTCCACGCAGCCCTTTGCGAATCAAATCATGATGCACAGCAGCCACCGCAAGCAGTGAAGGAATTTGTGTGTGTCCGCTATCAAAACTTCTATCGGAAAGTATAACGATCGTAAAGCCATCTTCAATAGCATCGGTTACATATTGACATACGCGATCCAATCCTTTTTGAAGTGAACCAGGTTTACCATCCGCTTTGAAATAGGTGTAAACGGTTTTGGTTTGTAAATGGCGATGATCGATGTAGCGAATCTTTTCCAACTCAGTATTAGAAAGTACAGGTGTTGGAAGTTCAAGTGTGATGCAATGTTCAGGCGATTCTTCTAAAAGATTTAGTGAACCTCCTACATGCGAAGCCAACGACATTACTAACCGTTCGCGAATAGGATCGATAGGTGGGTTTGTTACTTGTGCAAAAAGTTGTTTGAAGTAGCTCGATAAGTGTTGGGCTTGTTTTGATAGCACGGCCAGCGGTGTATCATTACCCATTGAGCCCAGCGCTTCTTTACCTGTCTCGCACATTTGACCTACGATCATCCTCAAATCTTCTGACGTATAGCCAAATGAAATTTGACGCTTCAAGAATGTTACGGGATCATATTTGTGAAAACTTCCGCCTGGCTCAGGAAGATCTTGAAGGCGAACTTTATTGTCTTTTAACCATTGACCGTATGGCTGACGCGTGCAAATTTCTTTTTTTAATTCGTCATCACTAATGATGCGCCCTTGCTCTAAATCAACCACAAACATTTTACCGGGTTGCAAGCGACCTTTGGTAATCACCTTGGCGGGATCAACATCCAACACCCCAACTTCTGATGCCATAATAACCAAATCATCATCGGTGACAACAAAGCGAGAAGGGCGAAGACCGTTACGATCTAGCGTAGCACCTACAATCTTACCATCGGTAAACGTGATGGAAGCGGGACCATCCCATGGCTCCATTAAGTTGGCATGATACTCATAAAAGTCTCTTTTCTCTTGCGTCATTCCTTCGTTGCCATCCCAGGCTTCCGGAATTAACATCATCATAACGTGTGGCAATGAACGGCCAGCATGTACAAGTAATTCAATCGTGTTATCTAAGTTCGATGAGTCTGATTGCTTCGCGTTGGCGATTGGCAAAATCATATCTAACTCTTCGCGCGAAAAATATTCGGAAGAGAAGAATGCTTCTTTAGAGTTTAACCAGTTAATGTTTCCGCGAACTGTGTTGATCTCACCATTGTGAGCGATGTACCGAAAAGGTTGGGCAAGGCGCCACGATGGAAACGTATTCGTTGAAAAGCGTGAGTGAATAACTGCTAAGGCAGACACCACATCATCATGTTCCAGATCGGCAAAGTAAGGACGCAACTGACCGGAGGTCACCATGCCTTTGTAAGCAATGGTTTTATATGATAGTGAAGAAAAATAAAATTGATTATCAACTCCTTTTACAGAGTCTGTAATGATATGCGTTGAATACTTTCTTAAAATGAAAAGTTTGCGTTCAAAATCATCTGGATTATTGATGGTGTCTTGGCGCTTAATGAAAACCTGCTCCATTACCGGTTCAGCTTTTACGGCTGTTTCACCCAAGTCGCCATTATTGGTAGGAAGAACGCGATAACCCAGCAGGGTCATTTTCATTTTCTTGATTTGACGATTTAATACCGTGCGACATTCTTCACGAACCTTTGCATCACGAGGGAAAAATACAAGCCCTACGCCATAGCTTCCATAGGCAGGGAGTTTAAAGCCGAGTTTACTACACTCACGGCTAAAGAATTCATGGGGAACTTGAATTAATATTCCGGCACCATCGCCTGTATTGGGTTCGCATCCGCACGCGCCACGGTGTTCCATGCGTTCAAGCATGGTAAGAGCATCGCTTACAATCTGATGTGATTTGCTTCCTTTTATGTTCGCTATAAAGCCAACACCACATGAGTCCTTTTCAAATGAAGGATCATAAAGCCCCTGTTGATTCGTGTCTCTCAAGTTCGTTCCAGTTAAATGGTAATAGTTCCAACCTCACAAGTTAACTGGTTTAAAAGTTGAATGCGAATAAAGTTGATGAGAATATTTTAAAACAAACTAACAGTTAGTAGCGAAAACGGTTGAGAAATAGAATTTTGCTTTCTTATTTTTAGTGTACCAAACCAAAGCTAACGCAATAAGCCCTCATGAAGCATAGAAAAAGTAAGGCGCGCGATGTGCTTTACAATACCTACAAGGCACCTGTTTGTATTATTCCCTCACATCCAAATTCAATAACACAATGAAAAATTTCATTCTCTTAATGTTAATGCAAACCGCATGGTTGTTGACAACAGCACAGGTTTATACGGTGGAGTCAGTGCCCAACACCAAGCTTCAAAACAACAGTTATGTAAGCAATCCTGATGGATTGATTAACCCGACAACAGTAAATCAACTTGATCAACTATTAACTGCGCTTGAGCAACAAACAACAGCGCAGGTAGCCGTTGTAATGCTTCATTCAATTGGAGACCAAACAGATTTCGATTTTGCGCAAGCACTTTTTGAAAAGTGGGGAATTGGTGGGGCAAGTAAGGATAACGGATTATTGATTCTTTTCATTGAAGATCAAAGAACGGTGCGCTTTCATACCGGCTTTGGGTTAGAAGGAATTTTACCGGATGCCATTTGCAAACAGATTCAAATTCAAAAGATGGTTCCTTCATTTAAGGAAGGAAATGTGGATGCTGGAATGATAGCTGGAGTGGAAGAAGTAGTCAGGATACTCACCGATCCAGCTTATGCCGAGGAAATTAATGAAGCAGCGAAACCAACCGAAGTTTCTCAATCCGATTTTGCCTGGTTAATGGGTATTGGGTGGGTGGTTTTTGGACTCATTAGTTTTTTCTCTAAGCGTAAATCGGGATTTTCTGATTCCAGGAATTTCAATAAGGATGTTCCGCATTCCAAGATGAGTACCGGCCAATGGTTTTTCCTTTGGATCATGATTCCTATTGGACTTCTAATTGTTTTGCCACTTGCAAACAGTACGCTTGCGTTTGCTGGCGGACTTTATGGATTTTTTGGGTTTGCGGCTTTTGCGAAGTACATGAGAATGAACAAAAGTGCCGATTCATTTATAAAAAAAGGGGAGTATCAAACGGTCTATAATTTTTACAAGGAAAACAAAGGAGTTTTGGGACTAGCATTTCTGTTCCCGATTCCCTTCGCCTTTTTGAGAAAGCATTTTACGAACAAGATGAACTTAATACGCACACATCCGCGTATATGCAAAAAGTGTGGAGGGCAGTGTGTAAAGCTTACTGAAAAGGAAGAGGATGAGCATCTATCAAAAGAAGCTCAGTTTGAAGAAAACATAAAGTCCGTTGACTATGATGTTTGGAAATGCAGTAACTGCCATGAAATTCTGTATGAAGCTTATATCAGTGAAAAGACCAAATACACTGAATGCCCTGCCTGTAAGACACATGCAAATTATGTAACAGGATCTTCAACAAAAAAGGCAGCTACTACTTCAGCTACAGGAATTATGGTGTATCACTATCTCTGTAAATTCTGTAAACATACATCTAAGGTTGAATCGGTCATTCCTAAAATAGTAGTTTCAGATTCTTCTTCCAGCGATTCGGGGTCTAGCAGTAGCGATTCAGGTGGTAGTTACGGTGGCGGAGATTCAGGTGGAGGTGGTTCGAGCAGCAGTTGGTAAATTAAAACAGTGAGAGTTGTTCTTCTTTATAGGCAGCACGTTTCGAATTCTTTACACCCCCATCAACACAAAAAAGTTCTGTTTCCCGGTAACGGGTTGCCACAATCATTTGAGTTTGCCCGGCAATTGAGTTGAATAGATTTTGAACAAGTGCTTGTGAATTATTATGTTCAGAAAGGTGCGCTAAAATGAGATGACTCATATACTCAGGCCTATGCAGCTTAAAAAGATTGGCAGCCTGTCTATTTGAAATGTGACCCTTACCACCACGAATTCTGTTTTTTAACGGAAGCGGATAGGGACCGACCTCCAACATCTGCTCATCGTAGTTTGATTCCAGAAAGGCAGCATGACATTGCGCAAAATGTTTAATCACATGTTCACACGAAAACCCGATGTCGGTGAATACACCTACCTTATTAGTTCCATCGTCAACAATCATGCTAAGTGGGTCAACGGCATCATGAAGCTTTGGAAATGCAGTTATCCTAAGCCCCCCCAGTGAAACAGGTTCATATGCTTTGAGTCTGGCGATTAGATGTGGTTTTATTCTGAGCCTTGCTTGTTGTAGCGTTGGGTTGGTGATATAAACAGGGATTTGATATTTTTTAGATAAAACAGAAATTCCCCTTACGTGATCGAAGTGTTCGTGCGTTACAAAAATTCCTTTTACACTCTTTAAAGAAAGTCCTAATCGTGCCATGCGGATTTCCGTCTCGCGACAGGATATTCCGGCATCGACAAGTACGGCTTCTTGCTTATTGCCGACATAGTAACAATTGCCGTTGCTTCCTGAGTTTAATGAGGCGAAGAATAAGGACATAATAAGCACGAAGGTAAAAATTTTGAATGAGTACATTCTTAAAAATTATTCCGTGAGATGTCTACATTTGGATCATGGCTTATTGTGTTCGGTTTATTACTATCTGTTTTTTGTTTTTTCTTAATGCCATTGTGCTAATGGCTCAGGGTACTTACACGCTACGTGTTTCTTCACAATCGGCATTGGAACCTTATGATCAGTTTGGCTTAACTTCTAAACCCCTGAGTTTTAACTGGACGGTTGAATCTGATGAGGATATCTATGTAAGCTCAATGAAAGGGCGGCTTGTTATGATTGCTTCCGAAGATTCTATACTTACGGCTTCCGATAAAACAATACTAGACTCGCTTTGTACTCTTCCACACTATTCATATAAGGAGAAACCGGTTCGTCATTCATTAAAGGCAGGTACTTACTATTTATTTACCACTTTTTATGCCAGTGATCAGAAAACGTACACGAAACAAAGTAATACCGTACGCAACCAGATTCAGCTTTTTGATTTCAACGTTTCGGTTTCCGATGCCTGGTTTTCACATCTCAAAGTATCTGAGTATAGCGAAGAAACAACCGTACATCTGGAAGTAAACCTAAACACAAGTTGTTGTTTACCACAGCTTGGTAAATTCAGTAGCCAATGGGATGTTGGTCTTGCAAAAAATGCTTCCTCCAAACCTGTAGTGGTTCAAAGTTTTTATCGATCAGATTCGTTGATCAATAATAAAACATCAATCATTCTGGAAGAATCCATTTTTGGTGCCCCAGAGTTTGATAAATTCAAATTCATTGTAATCAAATTAAGCTCCGCTTATTTTTCAGAAGGATATCGCACAGTTCCTGATTGGACCGTAACACTTCCACTAAAAGTGATTCGTAACCCAGAAGAGCTGAATAAGGTGAGGCGAAAGCAATACCCGTTTTTAACCTACGGTGATTTTACTATTCCACCTGATTCTTTAAGTAAACTTCCTGTAGATCGATTATATGAGGAAGCCAATCAAGTCTATAAACTAATAGCCTCTACATTAGAATTGACGAAAGCAAGAAAATGGAAAGAAGCCATGCAAGTGGCTGACTCAGCTTTTGCCTTTGTGGGCAACCATCGTGCAAGTAGCTTAATCTATGCGGAGCCAGGGCTCGTAGCAAATGTTTACTCAGGTCTTTTTAAATGGACGGAAGCGAACCAACTCGGAACCAAAGAAGATAAAATTGATCTCAATTTTAGATTGGGGGAAGCCATGAAGATGGAGGAGTTGATGAAGACGGGGTATCAAAAACTAATAACAACACTTTTACCGGACACCCTATCGCTGTTAAGCAGCCTTGAGGAGAGTGGCTACTATGACCAACAAGATGCTTTTCGCCAACCTGTTATTACAGAGTTACCCATTCTTTGGCGCGAGCGTTCCGTGCCGGCATTAGAACATTTTATTCGATCGATTGATTTTGAAACTGCTGACCAGATTGTTTCTCAAGTAGATCAACATGTAGAGATGGTGCGTCCTATTTGGCAACTCATTACCAGTGACACATCTCTCACCAAACATTTTGTTTACCTGGCCAACTCGCTCAGTGAGCAAAATGAGATGATGAGTTTTGAGTTAACCAAGCTTAAATTTTTTGCAGAAGCAGGTTTATATGAAGATGGCGAACAAGCAGTAATAGATGCCGGGCAAGCATTTGCCTGTAGTTATCAATTTGTGCCTACTGATTTATGGCTGACTGTTGGCCGTTTTTATGAATCATTGGGCTCCTATCAAAAAGCAGATTCACTTTATAAGCTATGTGATGAATACTACAAAAAAAAGATAGCTGGTTATGACGGGAACAAAGCAGGCAAATTAAGTTTGACGCTGAAAACCAGAAACCGAGAGTTACTTCATGCAAAACTCAATAAACCAGACAAGAACACCAAGGCAGGAGCGGAGATTGCAGATGGATTGGAGGAAATGAGAAAAGAAGAAGGTTCCTTATTTCAATATCTCGATCTATTAAGCGATCGTACTCTTGCGCAGAAAGCAGGGTTCTTACAAAGCCCTGTGTATCCAAATTTTTATTTGAACCAGATTAAACAACTGGAGGAACAAGGGAAATATTTTTTAGCTAATGAATGGACAAAGGAATTGGCTTTTTTGCTTGGGCGAGATGGACGTAACAGTAATTCGATTCTCGTTTATGAAACTCTTTTTACAATCGAAAACCTAAAAGCGATTGCCTTTCGGTTAGGATTTTCTGAAGAGGCTCAAATCTTCTATTCACAAAAGCAACAGGAAACGTTTAGTCGCTTTCTTAATATTGTCATGGAACAAAAGAATGCGGTGACGCCTCAGCGTTATGACAGTATTCTAACAACTTGTTTAAAGCAAACTCTGTTTTATCATTCATTTGTTTTGCGTGGAAATTTCAGAAGACTGTATGATGTGTCCCGATCAAGTGATCCGCAAGTGGAACGACTTCAAATAATATGGCAAAGCTTGCGCGAATACTTAAATGAGTTATACATAAAAGAAGAACCCGACAAAAAGGGAATGGCAGCAGTGAAGAAACAAATTCTGGAAACTGAAAAAGAAATGATCCGTTTGGCTCGGGACACTTCAAGCATGCGGCTTGATTACATTCCATCAGTGGATTCTATTCGAAAGCATTTAGGAAATCAGGATGCGGCCATAGAAATAATTCGCTATCAGGAAAACCACAAAGCTTACTATGGTAAAAAGGTAAAGTATGCTGCATTAATTGTAAAGAAAAATGCGCCACTTGAACTGATTCCATTTCCCTTGGATGGTGAATTGATGGAGAGCAAACATTATAAACGCTATCGAAATTCAATTCAGTTTAAACTTTCTGATGAGGCCTCGTATGATGTGTTTTGGAAACCGTTAGTCTCTTCATTAGAAGGAATTCAAAAAATTTATTGGGCACCGGATGGAGTCTTCCATCTCATCAATCCAAACACACTTTTTAATCCTGAAACAAAAAAATATTTAGTAGATGAAGTTCAAATACGCACAGTCCCCACACTTGCACAATTAGAGAAGGAAACTTCGGTAACATTTTCAACCGCAACTATTCTGGGCAATCCACTGTATGGTGAACACGCAATAAAAAATAAGCAAGACAGTGCCCGTACCTCCCGAGAATATTTAACAAGTGAAGCCATTACCATGCTGCCAGGAACCAAAACAGAAGCAGAAACAATTGCTACTGTGTTTCGTAAAAATAATAACAAGGTTACTTTGCTTACAGAAGCAAATGCATCTAAGCAGTCCATTTTTAAAAATAACCAAACTGATGTCCTTCATCTGGCAACTCATGGCTTTTGGTTAGACAAACCTAATTCGACTTCGGGCTATCACAACTTATTTGAATCGCTTTCCGGATCGGGATTAATATTAGCGGGTGCCCAGCGAAAGACAGGACAGAGTAATTATCAGTTGTTGCCTCAGGGCATTTTAACTTCTGCCGAAATTCAGGACATGAATTTATTTCGTACCAAATTGGTCGTGCTTTCTGCCTGCGAAACCGGACTGGGAGAAGTAGTGCCTGGGGAAGGCATTTATGGGTTGAAGCGAGCTTTGCAAAAGGCAGGTGTGCAGAATGTGATTACATCTTTATGGAAAGTAGATGATGAGGCCACCATGGAGTTCATGACCAATTTCTATCAAACGTTAATTGAAACACAAAACTTATCTGGATCCTTTCATGGCGCGATGAGTTCGTTGAAGAAGAAATTTCCTGAACCGTACTATTGGGGCGCATTTATATTAACTGAAAATTAATTTATAAAAGCGATTTCACACGTAAACATCTCCTCATTTCCTACTCGCTTTGGTGGAAGAAATCTTACCTTGCACCGTTAAAATTCTACTTATGATCAAAGAATATATTCAATCCAATCAGCAACGATTTTTAGATGAACTTTTTGAATTGCTCCGCATTCCGTCTGTGAGTGCAGATAGTAAACACAAAAATGATGTGCGCAAAGCCGCAGAATATGTAGTGAAGAAATTACAAGATGCCGGAGCAGACACAGTAGAGCTTTGTGAAACAAAAGGCCACCCCATTGTATATGGCGAAAAAATAATTGACGAAACGTTGCCTACTGTATTGGTGTATGGACATTACGATGTGCAGCCTGCAGATCCGATTAACTTATGGACGTCACCACCTTTCGAACCGGTAGTAAAGGATGGGAAGATTTACGCGCGCGGCTCGTGCGATGACAAGGGGCAGTTTTATATGCACATCAAAGCTTTTGAGGCGATGACAAAACTCAACCAGCTTTCGTGCAATGTTAAGTTTATGATTGAAGGCGAGGAGGAAGTGGGCTCTGATAACCTCGGTACGTTTGTAAAAGAAAATAAAAGCAAGCTGAAAGCTGATGTGATCTTGATTTCAGACACATCATTGATTTCATTAGACACTCCCTCTATAACTGTTGGCTTGCGCGGATTAAGTTACGTGGAAGTAGAGGTGACGGGCCCCAACCGCGATTTACATTCCGGTGTATATGGGGGGGCGGTTGCTAATCCGGCTAACGTGTTAAGTAAAATGATAGCTTCCCTTCATGATGAAAACGGGCGCGTTACCATACCCGGTTTTTATGACAAAGTAGATGAACTCACAGCCGAAGAGCGCAAGGCTCTGAATCTTGCCCCATTCAATCTGGACTCATACAAAAAGGAATTGGATATTGCCGACATCAATGGAGAAAAGGGTTATACAACATTAGAGCGCACAGGCACACGTCCGACCTTAGATGTAAATGGAATTTGGGGTGGATATACGGGCGAAGGCGCCAAAACAGTTTTGCCATCAAAAGCCTATGCAAAAATTTCTATGCGCCTGGTACCGCATCAAAGCAATCATGAAATAACAGCACTCTTTACAAAGCATTTTGAATCGCTTGCACCTAAATCGGTAAAAGTAAAGGTAACTGCGTTGCATGGTGGCGAGCCGGCTGTAACCCCAACCGATTCCAAAGCATTTACCGCAGCAAGCAAAGCGTTTGAAGAAGTATGGAGCAAAACACCCATCCCTACACGCGATGGAGGAAGCATTCCAATTGTATCGCTCTTTAAAAAGGAATTAGGACTTGATACTGTGCTGATGGGTTTTGGGTTAGATAGTGATGCTATTCACTCGCCCAATGAACACTATGGAATCAAAAACTTTTTGATTGGCATCGAAACGATTGTTGCGTTTTATAAACACTTTAGTCCGAAGAAGTAGCAGGATTTTGTTGTCATTCAGGAGACATGTGACTTGTTAACGAAGTCTTAATTGGACGTTGACTGAACGAACTTGTAAGTGACTTCGTTACCTTTGAACTCAATTTTTAGTAATCATGAGATTCTTATTCTTTAGCGCAGTATTTTTTCTTTCGCTTTCCGTTCAGGCGCAAATTCTAACTCCCGCCAAGTGGACTTATTCTACTTCTGTGCAAAGTGCCAAAGTAGGTGATGAAATAGAATTGATCTTTAAGGCTACAATCGATAAAGACTGGTATTTGTATTCTTCAGAATTTCCGTGTGAGGATCCGATGAAAACAACGTTCAGCCTGGTGCCAGATCCAAGTTTTAAATTGGTAGGCGCAGTGGCACCCATTAATCCAATCGATAAGTATGATGAAATTTTTGAGTGTGACGTAAAAATCTTTAAAAAGACAGGTGAGTTTCGTCAAAAAATAAAAATCCTTGCTACTCCTTTAAAACTTTCGGGCGAATCAGAATATCAGGTGTGCACCGATTTAACAGGCCAATGCGTGCCTGCTGGTGAAGAATTTAGATTTGATGTAACCGTTGTTGGTGGAGGCTCTGTAAATGAAGAGCCGGTAGTACCCAATCCATTTTCAATCGATACTGTAAAAAAGAGTCTATCAGTAAACACTCCGTTAGAATGGGAAAACAAAGGACCTATACTTGATCCCACGTTAGTGAAAGAAGATGCCGAAGGAAAATCACTGTTGGGATTTTTGCTGATTGCTTTTTTCGCAGGCCTAGCTGCACTCATCACGCCATGCGTTTTTCCAATGATCCCGATGACCGTAAGTTTCTTTACTGGAAGAGGGACAAAGTTTCAAGCGTTGATGTATGGCTTTTTTATCATCTTAATTTACACATTGATTGGCGCTGCTCTCGCTCCGTTAATGGGTCCCGAAACGGCCAATCATCTTTCCACTGAATGGATTCCAAACTTGATTTTCTTTTTAGTCTTCATCGTATTTGGTCTGTCGTTTCTTGGTTTGTTTGAAATCACCTTGCCGGGATCATTGATTAATAAAGTAGATCAGCAAGCAGAGAAGGGTGGATTGATAGGAGTATTTTTTATGGCTTTCACCTTGGTGTTGGTTTCATTTTCTTGCACCGGCCCTATTGTAGGAAGCCTTTTAGTTTCATCGGCTGGCGGAGAATTTCTTAAACCCATTGCTGGGATGTTTGCGTTTGGATTAGCGTTTGCCATTCCATTCACGTTGTTTGCATTCTTTCCCAACTGGTTAAAGTCGTTGCCTAAATCAGGCGGCTGGTTGAATACTGTAAAAGTTGTGTTGGGATTTATTGAGATCGCGCTAGCCTTTAAATTTTTGAGCATTGCCGATCAAGCGTTCCATTGGGGAATTTTAGATCGTGAAATCAACATTGCCATCTGGATTGTAATTGTTGTGCTGATTGGTCTTTACTTGATGAAGGCTTTTCGGTTACCAGGTGATACGGGCAAAGATGCTGAAGATAAAACAATCAGTGTTTTTAGAATTTCATTGGCGATGATTGTGTTTGTATTTGCAGTTTACTTAGTGCCAGGTATGTGGGGTGCTCCTTTGAAAGCACTGGCAGGTTATCTTCCACCACTTCAAACACATGATTTTAATATTCTTAAAGACGAATCAGCGGGCGCACTTTGTGATGAACCAAAATATCAGGACTTTTTGCATTTGCCCCACGGCTTAAGAGGCTACTTTGATTATGATCAGGCATTGACCTGTGCCCGTCAACAAAACAAGCCATTATTCATTGACTTTACTGGTCATGGATGCACGAATTGCCGCGAGATGGAAGCCAACGTATGGTCTGATCCACAAGTGTTACAACGATTAAAAGAAAACTTTGTAGTGGTTGCCCTCTATGTAGATGATAAGACGGAACTGCCTGAGACTTCGTGGTACACTTCTTCCTATGATAACAAAGTGAAAAAAACCATCGGCAAACAAAATTCTGATTTACAAATCACCAACCTGAACAATAACGCGCAACCGTTTTATGTGTTGGTAGGTAAAGATGAACGCGTGCTGGTTTCGCCTTATGGGTACAACCTGGATGCGGAAAGTTTTAGTAAGTTTCTGGATTCGGGTAAAGCAAAATATAAAGAGTTATATCCCTAGTGGGCCAAAATTTTCATAAATCCCCCAAAGTGTTATATTTGAACTCATTAACTGGCTTCGGTGGCCTGATTTTTTAAACTAAACGTGTGGCAGTTTTTGTCACTATTTTTTAAGTATGAAGGGATTTTCAACAACTGCTAAAACAGTTTGGATCACTGTCGCCTTGCTTATAATTACAGGCATCGCTTTTTTTTGGATTGATTCAAAGACCTCTTTCTTTTCTCAACAAGGAGATTTCGTTTTGGAAAGTGATTCAACTACGCACGTAGAACGCGAGATTGTGCTTCCTGTTTTTCTTTATGGTATGGTAGTAAACAACCTGCACGTGGTAGAGGATGAGGTAAAACGAAATCAACGATTTACCGATCTATTGTCAGGCTACACCGTATCACCCACTATCCTGCAACAGTTAAATTTATTGCCACGCTCGGTGTATGATTTCCGAAAAATTTCAGCACATAAAAAATATACTTTGTTGGTAGAGCATGATTCACTTAAGACTGTTCGTGCGCTCGTGTATGAACCCAATGCCGTTGATTATGTAGTATTTCACATGAAAGATTCTTTCTTAGTTGAATCCTGTCAGCGCAAAGTAGATACCCTCGAAAGACAAATAAGTGGAAGAATAGAATCCACGTTATCGCAAACTATTGAGGCGCTTAATGTTTCAAATGATCTTACCAATAAATTTGTCGACATCTTTGCCTGGCAAGTTGATTTTCAACGCTTGCAAAAGGGAGATCAGTTCAAACTGATCTATGAAGAAAACCTGGTGGATGAGGTGCCTATTGGCATTGGACGAATACTGGGTGTTTACTTTGAACATTCAAATAATGGATACTATGCCTTTCCGTTTGACCAAGGCGATGGTACTGACTACTTTGATGAGAAAGGAAACAGCTTGCGCAAAGCACTCTTAAAATATCCTATCGAATTTACACGCATCAGTTCGCGCTATTCAAAAAATCGTTTTCATCCGGTAGTAAAAGTTTTCAGGCCACACTTAGGAACTGACTTTGCCGCACCTACAGGCACACCTATCCGCGCTGTAGGCGATGGAATTATTGAGGAGGCTCAATACAAAACGAATAATGGCAACTATGTCAAGATACGTCACAATGGAACGTACACAACAGGGTATCTTCACATGTCGAAAATTGCCAGTGGTGTTAAAGCGGGGACTCGGATAAGACAAGGAGAAACAATCGGTTATGTTGGCAGCACCGGATTAGCCACGGGGCCACACTTATGCTACCGTTTTTGGAAGAATGGAGTACAGGTAGATGCGTTAAAAATAGAATTACCACCCTCACAACCTGTAAAGCCTGAATACTTTCCGGCCTATGAAAATACTAAGGAGACAATTATAAAACGATTGCAGTTAATTCCGTTTCCTTCTACTTCTGGAGAAATGGAAGTGGCTAGTCGATAAAAAATTTTATTCACGCAATTTTTCTGATCGCTAATTGGTTATAAGGTAACTTACGGCTCTGCTTACCGTACAGTTAGGTAACCTATGCAAAAATTCATATTCACCGCATGCTTTATTCTTACCACACTAACCGGCTTTTCGCAAAAAGTGGGTCTGGTGTTGAGCGGTGGCGCAGCTAAGGGAATAGCTCATGTGGGTGTACTTAAAGCCTTGGAAGAAAATGAAATTCCAATTGACTATGTAGTGGGCACTTCCATGGGTGGCATTATAGGCGGTTGCTATGCTGCCGGCATGAGCCCTCATCAAATTGAAGACATTGTTCTTTCCAAAGAGTTTTTACAATGGATAAATGGAAATTTTGAAATAGGGGATAAGTCCTACTATTCACGCAACGATGATGATGCATCCTTCCTTCGCCTTAATCTTTCATTAGATTCTTCTTTTACTTTCTTACTCAATACCAATCTTGCCAATGATCTTTCTCTCAATTTTGCTTTGGCCGAAAAACTTGCTCAGCCATCGGCCATAGCCGGAAATAATTTTGATAGTTTATTTATTCCGCTTAGGGTGGTGGCCGCTGATATTTTTACGCAAACGGAAGTAATTCTAGCGCAAGGCGCACTAAGTGATGCGCTTCGGGCAACACAAACAGTACCCTTTTTTTATACACCTATTCGGATTGATGGTAAGTATTTATTCGATGGCGGAGTGTATAACAACTTCCCGGTTGATGTAATACAGAAAGTTTTTAAACCAGATGTAATTATAGGCTCAAATGTTTCATCAAAAATATATCAGGAATATCCCTATGGTGAAGATGATAAGTTGATTTCGAAGTCCCTGCTTTACATGCTGCTTGATAAATCTGATCCCTCTGAAATTCCTGAATCCGGAATTTATTTGCAGCCTAATCTTGGTGGCTACACTACGTTCGATTTTGGTAAAGCCCGGGCATTGATTGATAGCGGGTATGCGCAAACGATGCGGCAAATTGATGAGATAAAAATGAAAATAGCAGCTCGTAGAACGTGCGAGGATGTGGCTGTAGCCAGAAACAAATTCAACAATAAAACCTCAGCGTTTGTGATTGAGAAAATTGAATTTGATGGGTTCAACACAAATCAACAAAAATATATCAATCGTTTTTTTAGAGCGGGCAAACGAGACCTTACGTTTAATGAAGTTAAAATTGGTTTCTACAATTTAGCATCCGAAGACTATTTCAGTAATCTGTATCCAACCTTCACATTCAACCCCAACAAACAGAATTTCAATTTCAAGTTGACTAAACGACCTCAAAACAATTTTCAGGTTGATTTTGGTGGTGTAATCGCCACCCGAAACGTTAGCAGTATTTACCTGGGATTAAATTATTATTACTTCAACAGATCGCTCACGCATGCAAACATAAATTTTACGGCCGGTAACTTTTATAAATCGGTTCAGATGAAGGCACGGATAGATATCCCCAATCGAATTCGATATTATTTGGAACCTCATGCAACTTTTAATAACTGGGATTACTTTCAGGGGAAGGATTTAGTTTTGAAAAACATTCAACCTACTGTACTTAACCGTATTGATCGAAAAATTGGTTTGAGTTGGGGCTTCCCGATCAAAAGAAATTATAAGCTAACCCTTGACGGTTCTTATATAAATAACCGGGATCAATATATAAACTCTGAAGTCCTTGTGTCCACGGATACGTTGGACATTCTTCGTTTAAGGGGAAGTCGTGGAGGAATCAATTTTTCAACAAATACGCTCAATCGCAAGCAGTACGCATCAGCAGGTAAGTTTTATTCTTTCGGTGTGGATTGGTTTGGTGTCAATGAAATTTTGGAGCCGGGCAACACATCTATTGTTGCCGATCCCACAAAAACGTATCGAAGCTGGCTTCGCGCAAAAATTTCGTTGGAACAATATTTTAGGCGCGGAATTTATAGTTCGGGATATTACTTTGAGGGGGTATTCTCAAATCAGGCTGTGTTTACGAATTATAGGGGTACCATTATTAATGCTCCTGCCTTCAATCCGATGCAAGATAGTAGGACCTTGTTGCTTGAAAATTTTCGGGCGTTTAATTATGTGGCAGGTGGTTGGCGCAACGTCTTCTCAATACGGAAAAGTCTTGATTTTCGTCTGGAGGGATATTTGTTTAAACCCATTGAATCAATTGTGAAGGGACAAAATCAGGAAGCCGCTCTTAGTCAGGAAATAACGAGTATATATTTTGCAGCCACCGCTGGCCTGGTGCTACACTCCACAGTTGGCCCCATAAGTCTTAGTGTTAATTATTATGATGATAAGCAGAGTGAGCTTGGAGTGCTTCTTCATGTAGGATTTCTCCTTTTTAATAGGACATCACTGGATTGATTTCCCTAAAATTAGGCTTCTAATTAGGTGTTTCCTTAAATTAAGAATAGCAGGTGTGATGTAATTATTTTCCGCTTTTTCAATTTTTAGCTATGTTTATCCTTTAATACAATAGCGTAGCTATCCCTGTGTATTTAACTTCTATGAGAAAAACCTTACTTATCCTTTGCCTTGCTTTGGCAGGGATTCAATTCTCACATGGTCAAACAGTTGAATGGGCGTCAAAAGTCATTGATTTCTCCTCTCAATTAACCCCCATCCAGTATTCGGCACAACAAGCATTAGGTGAGCCTAATGTGCTGCCAGCAGGAGGGCAAAACCCAGGAGCGTGGACGCCCGACAAACCTAAACGCGCTGAGTTTATTAAACTTGGTTATGCTACGCCAATTCATGTTCAACAGATAGCTATTGCTGAGTCTTATAATCCAGGAGCTCTCTATAGGGTTTATATTTATGATGAGGGCGGGAAAGAATATTTGGTTAATACGTTTAATCCGATGTCCGTGCCCTTGCAAGGCAGGATGCTTAATGTCTTTCTCGAAAAGACTTCTTACAAAGTAAGCGCGGTAAAGTTGGAGTTTGATGGAAGTGCCTCTACCTGATTACTTTTCGTTGGATGCAGTGGCCATTTCGGATTCTCATATTCCTATTATCGCGGCAATTGATTTGCCGGAGTTGCTTAGTAAAGGACTTGTGGTTGAACGATTGGATACGAATGTAAACAGTGACTTTAGCGAATATAATCCCTTGCTTTCGCCCGATGGAAAAACACTTTACTTCAGCCGAAAGAATCATCCTGAAAACGTAGGTGGAACTAGCGATAAGGAGGATATCTGGTACTCAGAACTAGGCGCTGATGGAAAGTGGAGCCTTGCAAAAAATATGGGGCCACAGTTTAATAATAACCAACCAAACTTTGTGAATACTGTGTCGTCTACACCTGATGGTAAAGCAGTAGTGATACTTTTAGGAAATAAATACCTTGATAAGGGCAAAATGGTTGCGGGTGTTTCAATTAGCTCCAATGTTGGTGGCAAATGGAGTGATCCCAAGCCATTAGAAATTGAAAACGACTACAACTATAATGAAAAGGCTAACTATTTTCTTGCCAATACACGTAAATCACTTCTTATGTCTGTTGAGCGTGAGGATACACAAGGAGGCCGTGATTTATATGTAAGCTTTGAAAAAGAAGATGGCACCTGGACTCAACCGCTTAATTTGGGTAAGGTTGTAAATACAGTAGGTGAAGAGACAGCACCATTCCTCGCATCGGATGATAAAACATTATATTTCTCTTCAAATGGATTTAGCGGGTATGGTGGTAGCGATGTGTTTATGAGCAAACGCTTAGACGAAACCTGGACAAACTGGTCACCGCCAGAAAATCTTGGCCCAGATATCAATACCAAGTTGGATGATCTGTTTTTCAATATTCCGTCAACAAGTGAATATGCTTACTATTCGAGGGGTGTTACGGTTGATAACTCGGATATCTACCGGGTAAAGATGCCAATGTTTATGACGCCCGATCCTATTGTTATTGTAAGGGGAAAGTTGGTGGATGCAAGAACCGGAGAACCGTTGGGTGCAAAAATTATTTATGAGCGACTTTCAGATGGAAAAGAAGTTGGATCAACTTATTCTGACCCAGTTACGGGCGAATATGAAATTCACTTACCGGGCGGACAACAATACGGATTCCGGGCTGAGGCCAAAGATCACATTTCAGAAAATCAAAATCTGGATTTGAGAAACTTCACTAAAGATGGCCAGCTGGTTGATAAAAATATTACCCTTGCTCCTATTGAAGTAGCTCTTGTTGAAGAAAACACCAAAATCATCTTAAATAATATCTTCTTCGATTTTGACAAATCAGTCTTGAAGAGCGAGTCCTTCCCTGAGCTTAAGCGCATTGCTATTTTAATGAAAGAGAAGGCAACTATGCAAGTTGAGATTTCAGGTCATACTGATCCAACAGGACCAGAGGCATATAACCTTGGATTATCAGAAAGAAGAGCTAAAGCAGTTTCAAAATATCTGGTTGAACAAGGTGTAGCTTCAGACAGAATTAAAACAACCTTCTTTGGAGAAACTCAATTGATAGACAATAGTAATACACGCGAAGGCAATCGCAAGAATCGCAGAGTAGAATTCAAAATCTTAAAAATGTAAGGATGAAAGTTATCTCTCTTCTTTTATTAGTGTTGATTAACTTAAGTGTAAATGGTCAAGAAAATGACACCCTAATTTATGCGCAGGGAAATATTGTGAATGGGCTTACAAAAGAGCCAATTGTTGCACGCATCTCTTATCAAAGCCTTCCTTACGGAAGTAAAGTGGGTTTCCTTTCGGGAAGTTCATTTGAATTTCCGCTTTTCGATAATGAAAAATATTCTGTTACGGTGGAGGCTGCGGGATTTGCGCCTTCAAAATATATGCTTGATCCCGCAGAAGCGAATAGTGAACGCAGGGTAATTCAGAACATTGAATTGAATTTACCTTCGGCAGCAGCGAACAATGCGGAGACTACTCACACGGTGGGTAAGGTAATGCGATTAGAGGATTTAAATTTTGATGCCGGTAAAATGAAAATCTCTCCTACTTCTTTTGAAGAGTTGGATGAAGTGGCATTGATGTTGAAAAACAATCCTAAAATGGTAATACAGTTGGAAGGGCATACCGACACGCGTGGAAATGCTAATGCAAATCTTGCTCTTTCCCAGGAACGTGTGGATGCTGTTAAAGCTTATCTTGTTTCGAAAGGCAGCAATAAAAGAAGGATTAAGACAAAAGCATTTGGAGGCACTCAGCCTGTAACCCTTGAGGATACAGAAGAAGCACACGCACTAAATCGTAGAGTGGAAATGCGAATACTTGAGAATTAACGAGAAGCGATTACAGAAGTGCTTCGTAAATATTTAAGGAAGGGTTTTACTAATTCCTCTTTTTCGATTTCACCCATGTCGCTATCAACAACTGATTTAACAAGAAGCATGGCCAGCTCTGTAGCACGTGGAGATTCATAAATTTTGTTTGCCTTATCCAACGTGGCAGCACACTCAATTAAATTTCTTTTATTGAAAGCAACCACAGCTTGATTAAAGTATAGCAACCCGGGAAGTTGTTCTGGTTTTACTAACTGATAAAGATTGAGATTATACTTATAATGCGCTTTATCTGATTCAGAGGGAACAGAAACTGTATTCGCACGATAGGTTGCAATGCGTTGCTCGATTTGTTTTGTATCGGTAACAAAACCATTAAAGCGATCAGTTGACTCTACTAGCACAGGTCCATTATCGGTTTGCACAGAAATGAAGATATGATAATTGGTTTCAATGATTTGATACTCAAAATTAAATTCATCAAAAATCACACTCAAAAAACTTGTTGCGCTTAAGCAGTCGTAATTCCCTCGTTCGAAAATTTCAGAAAACTGAGTGTATGGTTGATAGTTTTTAAAAAATTTTCGGTGTGACTCGCGGAAAATCAATTTTAGAAAATCCTGTTCAGAATGTTTTGATTGCTTATTTTGAAGAGAAGAAACAAAATTATTAAGTCTTACAGTTATATCCTGAGCGTGGGTTGTGGGATAGCTCGCCAATAAATCGGGAAGTAACTCTATAGGCTGAGCACCACCCAAAAATGGAGTTAATCCGATTAAGACTATAATTAAACCACGAAACATTACCTAAATGTTAATCTTAGTAACTTAAAATTAACATTTGGGTAACATTAGTCAACCACTGGTAACATAAACTTAACATAAGGGTATGTGCTAAAAAGTGAATAACTTCCTAAAAATCAATCAAATTTCCCCAAAAGGACGCATTATGGATCAGGCAAGGACTTTGAAATCACACTTTGAAAAGCTCAAAAAACGAAGCCAAATACTACGAAAAGAGCCTTGGATAGAAAGGAAAAAGCGAATTAAGGCCTTTGGAGATTTTCTTTTAGCCAACGAACATCGAATTGGGGTAGCTGTGCAAAGCGATATTGGTAAACCCTTGGTGGAGGTTTCTATTTCAGAAGTTTATCCGGTAATAACAGAGATAAAGCACGCAGTTGAAAATTTAAACGAGTGGGTTAAACCAGAATTAATTGATGCCCCGCTCACCTATCTGGGAACTCGAGCAAAAGTAATCTACGAGCCCAAAGGAGTATGTCTCATAATGGGTGCGTGGAATTTTCCGATCAATCTTTGTTTAGGGCCCCTAATATCGTGTCTTGCTGCGGGCAACACGGCTATTGTAAAGCCCTCAGAACTTACTCCCAATACCTCTCACTTACTTGGTGATTTAATCAGGGAATTCTTTGATGAAGATTTAGTAACTGTTATAGAGGGAGGAGCAGACGTTTCTTCGGAGTTGTTGAAACTCCCATTCGATCATATCTTTTTTACGGGCAGCAGTGCGGTAGGTAAAATTGTGATGCGCTCAGCTGCTGAGAATTTGAGCTCCGTAACCTTAGAGTTAGGAGGTAAATCACCAACCATTATTGATGAGACTGCCAACCTTGAAGATGCTGCCAAGCGAATCGCATTCGGAAAATTCTTGAATAATGGACAAACATGCATTGCTCCAGATTATGTTTTGATTAGAGAATCCTCAAGAGAGCGATTTATTGAATTGCTGAAAAAAGAGGTACAAAAATCTTTTGGAGATAATAACACAATTGAAATTACGTCTACAAACTATTCGCGGATTGTGAATGAAAAGCATTTCGATCGCCTCGAGCAATTGATTTTGGATGCAACAACGCGAGGAGCAAGGATAGCATGGGGAGGTGCAACAAACAGAAGCGAACGATTTATGCATCCGGTTATTCTTTCGCATGTTTCCAGGGATTCAAAAATTATGGAAGAGGAGATTTTTGGTCCAGTACTACCAATCATCACCTACTCTTCTGATGATCAAATTATTGAATTGATAAACGCAAAGCCTAAACCGTTGGCATTATACATTTTCAGTGCAAACAAAAAGTTTCAACAAAGAATAATGGAGGAAACTTCGGCTGGGTCGGTTTGTATCAACGATTGTGTTTTGCAATTCACCCATCCCAACCTACCCTTTGGAGGCGTGAATAATAGTGGTATTGGAAAATCCCATGGAAAGTATGGCTTCAAAGCTTTTTCGAATGAAAAGCCTGTATTAAAACAACGATCAGGTTTCTCAATGCCTTATTTATTACACCCTCCTTACACATTACGGGTTAAGAAGCTTGTTGCTATAATGATGCGCTGGCTTTAACACGATTTTGGTTTCACACACGTTGTAAGTTTAGTTGGCGGGTTGGCATTTCTAATGGTATTGGATTTGCTACTTTTGTTAAGATTTCAAAAAAACTAGATTATGAAGATTGTGAAGAAAATACTGATTGGGATTGGCATTCTATTACTGGTTGTAGTGGCTGCTGCCTTTATAATTCCTATTGTATTTAAAGACGATATAAAAGCAGCGATCGATAAGGAACTGGCCAAAAGCATTAATGCAGATGTAATTTTTGATGTAAATAATTTTGACCTCACCTTGTTTAGTAATTTTCCTAATGTAACTGTAGAAGTTAAAGAATTGGGCGTATTTAACCGTGCGCCCTTTGAAGGCACACCTCTTTTTGTAGTGGAAGAATTTGCGGTTGAGTTAAACCTAAAGGAATTGATTTTTGGTGATCAGTTGCGCGTAAAAGGGATAACGTTGGTTCGTCCACAGATTACAATAAAAGTACTACAGGATGGAAAAGCGAATTATGACATAACGTATCCTTCAACAGGAGAATCTGAAACAACAACGGAGGAAGCTGGCTCTTTCTCTTTTGGAATTGATCACTGGGAAATTGTTGGTGGACATATTACGTATGACGATCAAACACTTCCCTTTCTTGCTTCTATTAAAGGACTGGATCACACAGGCAGTGGTGATTTTAACGAAAAAGAGTTTGACTTAATCACTCGTACGACCATTGATTCACTTACTATAAAGTATGATGGTACAGAGTACCTTTCTCGTAAACATGCCGAATTGAATGCAACCATAGGCATCAGCGAGGAGTATACCCGCTTCACATTTAAAGACAATAGCACTAAACTCAATGACTTTGCCTTAAGTATGGAAGGCTGGTTTAAAATGAATGAAGCAGATTACGGAATGGATATTCAATTTTCCAGTCCGGAAAATTCGTTTAAGAGTTTGCTGTCATTAGTACCCGGTATCTACACGAAAGATTTTGGCAGCATTGAAACTAAGGGTGATTTGTCTTTTTCAGGATTTGTAAAAGGCACTATGAGCGATACTCAGATGCCTGCCTTTAACATGGCGCTCAATGTTAAAGATGCCATGTTCAAATATCCTGATCTGCCAACCGCAATCTCAAATATTAATATGGATTTGCTGGTTGATAATAAAACCGGAGTAATAGAAAACACGGTGGTGGATTTAAAAAAACTTCATCTGGAATTTGGCTCCAATCCAGTAGATGCACGCATGTTGATTGAGAACTTAAAGGATTATCGCATGGATGCTAATGTAAAAGCAGCACTCAACTTAGCAGAGCTTGGCAAGATGTTTCCAATGGATGGCTTAGAAATGAAAGGTGCTTTTGCGATTGATGCAACGGCAAAAGGGGTGTATGATAGCATTAAAAAAGTGATGCCCGCAGTGAACGCAACAATGTCTCTTTCCAATGGCTATATGAAGTCCTCAGAATTCCCGATTCCATTAGAGGATCTTAGATTCAAAGCTTCCGTGCAAAACGCAAGTGGAAAAATGGCGGAGACATTAATAAATGTAAAAGACTTTGGAATGTTGATGGATGGAGAACGATTTACAGCCAGCCTGATTCTTCAAAACCTGGATGATTATACATGGGATGTAAAAGCGAACGGAGGAATTGATCTTGAAAAAATAACCAAGATATTTCCAGTAGAGGGAATGACTCTTGCTGGGAAGGTGAAAGCAGATATTGAAACCAAAGGAAAATACTCTGACCTGGATGCGGGTAAATACGAAAGGCTTCCAACCAGCGGTACCGCATCGCTCAAAGATTTTAAATATAACTCTGCCGATCTACCAGCTGTCACTATCAGCCAGGCCGAGGCTGTGTTTGATCCTAAGAAAATAGAAATTAAAAATACCGCAGGAACAATTGGAAAAAGTGATTTTAACGTTGCGGGCTCTATCAGCAACTACATTGGTTATTTGTTTGGATCTGAAACCATAAAGGGCAACATGAATTTCAATTCAACGCTTTTAGACTTGAATGAATTTATGACGGAGACCGAAGCACCTGCAACCCCTACTGAACCCACTCCTTATGGCGTTGTTCCCGTGCCACAAAACATTGATTTTGTTCTTCACTCTAATTTGAAGACCGTAAAGATGATGGACTATACAATGACTAATGTAGATGGGGATGTGATTGTGAAAGATGGGATAGCTAACTTAAATGGAATAAAATTCAATATGCTTGGCGGAACTTTTACAATCAATGGAACCTATAACACAAAAGACATGAACCACCCTTTGTATGATATGGGAATTAAGATAGAAAGCTTATCAATTCAGCAAGCGGCTACTTCATTTTCGATAGTTCAAACGTATGCACCTATTGCTGGCTTGGTAAATGGAAGCTTTGGAACTGATTTTAAAATCAGTGGCGAATTAGGACAAGATATGATGCCTAAGATGAATACGGTGAATGGGGCTGGCTTAATAAAAATTGCGCAGGCTACATTAACTCAATCAAAATTGGTTTCAGGGATAACCTCTCTTACTAAACTTGACAATTCTGATCAGGTATCGTTAAAGGATGTGTTGATGTCGGCAGCCATTAAAGATGGTGCCCTAAGCGTAAAGCCGTTTGATGTGAAATTTGGAGAGTACAAAACAAATATTAGCGGAAGTACTGGATTAGATGGTTCCATCAATTATCTTCTTAAGATGAATGTGCCAGCTGGTAAGTTAGGTTCTCAGCTACAAGGATTTATAAACAAAAATACTGGAGCTAATAATTCCACTTCAGAAATTCCGGTAACCATTGCCTTAGGTGGCAACTATAAAGACCCTAAAACGAGTTTGCTCATGGAAGAACAAAAGCAGCAAGTAACGGAGGCCGTTACTGCGGTTGCGGAAGAGAAAAGTAAACAAGCAGTGCAAGGTATTCTGGAAGGAGAAAAACCAAAGGATGTGTTGAATAATATTCTTAAACCTAAAAATGATACCTCCAAGGTGGCTGCTGGCGCACCAGCAGATTCAACAAAAACGGATGTGAAGCAGGAAGCTCAAAAAGCGCTGGAAAACAAACTTCAAAACCTGCTGAAGAAAAAGAAGAATAATTAAGAGAAGGTAATTTGTTTAAGAAGGGATTCTTGTTATCGCGGCCCATAAGCCGCGATATTTTTTTTAATCTACTTTAAAGGAGTTCATCACTTCACCTTCCTCAACTCAATCCCGGTAAAATGACCGTCTTTAATCAAGGTCATAAGTTGTGCTTGTGTGGGTTTGATTTGATAAAACGTATTATCATTTTTATTCACCTCCTTAACGGGAATTTTTTTCGAAATCTTTTTCAGTATTTCCTTTCGCTTGCCTTCATCCTGAAGGTCTATTGACAAAAATTCAAGCACACCTGGCGACTTTTCTTTTACCAATCTAAGCACCCATTGATCACCCTCTTTAAAGTTTATGAAATAATAATTTTGATAGAATTTAACCACTAACGTATCGCTGATCCTTCCACTCCCAAGCCAATCCTTATCATTCGTATCCTTAAAATGATAGCCCCACGATTCGATAATTAAGGTGTCGCCTATTTCTCCGGTTGATTTATCACGCGTAGAATATTGACCCTGTAAAGCAAACGGAATATCTTTTAACGCAGTAATGCCTGCAGGCTGAGGCTCATGAAACGTTACTTCATTACAGGAGTAAAGAAGTAAAGACCAGAACAGAATGAGGATTAGTAAGCGAATTTTCACCAAGCAATTCTTTTTTAGTGCTAAAGTAACAGATTTCTATTTGAGAATGTATAAATCTCCATTGCGGACATATTTGCTCTTTAACTTTGGATTTCGGAGCATCACCTTTTCCATCAGGTTTTGTTTATCAATAATTACTTCCGGTGCATCTTGTGCAAATGATTGATCAATCAACACTACGTTTTCTATATAGTCAGGATTTTCAAAATAATCCTTTGACAGGGACCAATCATAGAAATAAGAAGCCAATGAATTCTCTTTATAGAGACTCCAGTCTGCCCCAAGGACAAGAACTTTTTTTCCTTTTATTTGATCGGTATAACTCGACTTTTTGAAAAACAGGCCCTTGTAATCAATACTGGTAATTATTTCATAGCGTGCCAGATAGCTTGTTATTAATATTCCACCAATAAATATCCATAACATAATTTCCCCAATCCATTTTCTCCGAATCAACAATAAGTAATGGCTGGTAAAATAAGCCAGAGGTGGAGCAAAGGTTATTACTCTGGCAGGAGTCATTTTACCCGCAAGAGCAACTTCCAAAATAGCAACGCCAAGCCATAAAAACATAACCTGTAAAAGCTGCGATTGATATTTAGTTAAGTGTGCCTCACGGTTAACCATCACCAAAGACAACAAAAAATAAGTGATAGGAATAGCTGATAGACACACCATCGACCATAGGGAAATAGAATTATCCATACGCCATTCATTGCCCAAATAAAAGTTAGTCCAGACGAAACTGAAATCGCCTTTAGTAAAGTAAATGGCCATCAGTAAAAGATGAGGCAAAGCAAACCCAAAAACCAGCAGAAGAATTTTGCGAACGGTGGCTCGTGTGAAAATCATCAGGATGACTAGCGTTCCTGGTAAAAAGACAGAATAGCTAAAGACAAAGAGCGAGGCTACTCCCAAATAAACGCCAAGGTTTAGAAGTATGCTGTCATGCTGAATCCTGAACTCAATTTCTTTAAAAAGATTATTTAATGCGAATAGGAGGAATGTGGAGGCAAGAAGCTCACCTGAAAGCGAAAGCATATCGAACGAGAATAGGCAGAGAATGCCAAAAATCATTGCTGGCAAATAGGTATTTTCATTTTGAGCTTTATTGTTGATTAACAGAATTGCAAAAAAGGAGCCTTGAAAAAATATGATCAATAAGGAAATGATATGGCGTGCTGTTAGAGATCGGCCAAAGACAAACTCGATCCAACTATAGAGCCAGGCTGCTAGCGGAGGAGTGTTGGTGAATAGCTCAGCATATAAACTTTTACCATCATTTAGAGATTCCCCCAACACAATGCTCTTAAGCTCATCTAACGTTATGCTCATTGGATCTGTGAAAAACCATAAGCTAACAGCAACCAACACAGCAAAAATGCCCAGTAAGCGATAAGGATCATTAACACGGAAAAGACGAAGTAGCACAGATGTTCGTTTGTTGGCGCAAATAAAATAAAAAAGTTGACAGTCCTAAGGATATAAAAAAAGGACATTGTAATCTTTAGTATCTTTGCCCAATGAGTGGCACAGTACGACAGCAGAAATACAGCAAATTGATTCTAAAGGAATTAAGTGATATTTTCTTGAAGGATAAGCGGGGAATTTTAGGAAATGCATTCATAACTATTGCCGATGTGAAAATGAGTCCTGATTTAAGCATTGCCAAAGTCTATTTGAGTATGACGCTGGCCAAGGATAAAAATGCAGTGCTGGCCAATATTGAATCACACAAAAGTGAAATCAGGAAAGCGTTAGGCGATCGGATCCGAAATCAGGCTCGTATAATTCCCGTTCTTTTATTTTTTATTGATGAGATAGAGGAAAATGCGCAACGCATGGAAGATCTAATTAAAAACCTGAATATTCCGAAAGAGGATGATAAACAGGACTAAAC
The DNA here is from genome assembly GCA_963787095.1 of uncultured Cytophagales bacterium. Classification (GTDB taxonomy): domain Bacteria; phylum Bacteroidota; class Bacteroidia; order Cytophagales; family Cyclobacteriaceae; genus ELB16-189. The sequence continues at coordinate 27,598 of CAWBCB010000039.1, forward strand.
AATTTGTTAACTTCTTTTGAATCTCTCCCTTTTCATAGCGAGGCGATATTTTTTTTCTAAGAGAAAGAAAAACTTCATTAACATCATCTCATTACTCTCCATGGTTGGGATTGCCTTTTCCACGGCTGCTCTAATTATTGTACTTTCTGTATTCAATGGGTTAGGAGATTTGTTGCGATCTTTAAACTCTTCTTTCGATCCTGAAATAAAGGTAGAATTGGAAAAAGGAAAATCATTCGAGGTATCGCCTGAATTCCTTAATGAAATCCAAGCCATTGACGGGGTTAAAATTGTTACGGAGGTAATTGAAGACTACGCATACGTGCGTTATCGCGATGCCGATATGGTGATCACTTTAAAGGGAGTAAGTAACAATTTTCTTGATCAGCACCGGCTTGATGATCATATTGCTGATGGGCGATTAGTTTTGGAAGAGAAGGGGATAAATTACGCTATCATCGGGCGAGGAGTTCAGTATGCGCTATCAGTAGCTGCGGGTGAGAATTTATACCCCTTGCAATTATTCTACATTAAGAACATGAAGGCATCAGGCATAGATCCTTCACAGCTTTATACAAGAAAATCCATTGAGCCAGGTGGAGTTTTTTCCATTGAGAAGAATTATGATGAGAATTATATTTTTGTGCCACTTCAATTTGCTCAAGATTTACTCAACTATGAAAACAAACGCACTTCTTTAGAAATCCAAACCGATAAGGGAGCAAATGAAAAGGATATTCAGCGTAAAATTAAAGCAGTTGTTGGCGAGAAGTTTAAAGTGCTTACTAATGAAGAGCAACATCAGGACATCTATCGTTTACTTAAAAATTGAAAAACTGTTTACAGCGGTAGCACTGATGCTGTTGGTGCTTGTTGCATCCATTAACATTTTCTTTTCTTTAATGATGTTGGCAATTGATAAGAAAAAAGACATCTCAATTCTTTTTGCTATGGGAGGTCAGCAAAGCTTGATTCAAAAAATATTTTTGGGCGAGGGAGCCCTTATTGCATTTTCGGGAGCCCTTACCGGACTTGTTTTGGGAGGCCTCATTTGCTGGTTGCAGAGCAGTTTTGGGTTGGTGGGCATGGGGATGGACAATGCCATTGTCTCAAGCTATCCAGTCGAAATGAAGGTCTCAGATTTTGTGCTGACTTCAGTAGTTATTATTGCTATCACGTTGCTTGTTTCATTTTACCCTGCCCGGCTTGCAGCCCGGTCCTACTCAATCGATCACTTATAACATGTAATTAGTAAGCATGATTTTGAGGTAAATTCAACGAATTTATTAGCGGGAATTACCTAATTTGCAATTCTGCTTACTCTGTAAAGTGCTTAAAAGAAGCCTTAAGCGCTCCTTTTAGAGGTCAAGTTGCACTACACAGTATAGAGATTAATTATTTGAGCCCATGAAAGTTTCGGCAGCACAGCCTTTTCAAATCATCTACTCACTGTATCAGCATGAGTACTTGGGTTATATTTTTGAGTCGTTTATAGTCCATGTGGATGAAAAGGGGAAACTTACCTATCAGCATCAAAACATCTCGCATAAAAACGCACGTGAATTTTCGAAAGGGTTAGACGATCGGGATTTTGAATTAATTGAAATGATGGATGGCATGAGTCAGGATGCCGTGCTCAAACATTTTTCAAAAAAAATCATGAAGCCTGATGAATTCTTCAGCAAGGTTTTCAAAAAGGATAAAGGCGATGAACTCCTTCAAGAACAAATTGAAGCATTCATGGAAAAGCGCAGAGCGGCCGTTCTTGATAAAATGAAAGGCAAGATGCTCTTCGAAATGGGCAATGATGGCGAGCCGACCTGGCGGCAAGTTGAAGTACTAGATAAACGTGCCAGCATTCAATTTCATTTCAGGCGTGGGGATGAAAGCACAAATTATTATCCAACCATAAACTATGAAGGCAAGCGGGTGGATATCCCTAACCCAAGTGCCTACTTGATTTGCAAACATCCAGCCTGGATGGTGTTGAATGGAAAGCTTTATGGCTTTGAAAAATCGGTTGATGGAAAAAAACTTTTACCCTTCTTAAGCAAGAAGCATGTAGTTATTCCTAAAAACTTAGAAGAGACTTATTACAATCGATTTGTTGCACCGCTCATTGCTTCTTTTGATGAGATTGAAGCTCATGGCTTTGAGATTAACAAGAATGAGTACGATCCTCATCCTTTGCTAACTATTTCAGAGTTACCCCCCGCTAATTCAAGGGAAATTAAAACATTGTTTGGGGAATCGAATGACGAAGGGGTTGCGAGTGATGAGGCAGGTAAAATTGTTTTTGATCTTTCATTCAAATATGGAAAACATCGATTTAGAGGAGATGCCTTTGGACCAGTGAGTGTTACAGTTGAAAAAAAGGACAATGATTATGTTTTTCATCGTATCAAAAGAAATACGGAAACAGAAAAACATTATGCACAAACTCTCATAAAGCTGGGCCTTCCTTTGCGCGGGTTTCGCACAGCGGTTGACAAGGCTCATGCATTTTCCTGGTTGAATGAAAATAGGGTTAACCTGCTTAATCTTGGCTTTGAAGTGAGTCAACCCGACAACAGAGATAAAAAATATTTTGTTGGGAAGGCAGTAATTGAATTAGAAGTAAAAGAAAATATCGACTGGTTTGATATTCATGCAAAAATCAGGTTTGGTGAGTATGAAATCTCTTTTAAAGAACTACGCAAACTGATTCTAAAAAAGAAAGTAGAGTTTAAACTTCCTAACGGAGAAATAGCTATTATACCAGAAGCCTGGTTGGTGAAATATGGAGATCTATTTGCTATGAGCGAAACGCATGGCAAAAATGAAAAACCGGTACTGAAGAAACATCACATAAACCTGCTACGCGAATTGGAAGAAGGCAGTCTTGCTAAAGTGCACATGAGTGACCGCCTTCGCAACCTGCAATCCTTTAGCGGAATTAGAGATTATGAACTTCCGGAAAAATTTGAGGGTACTCTTCGTCCGTATCAAAAAGCAGGATACAACTGGTTACGCTTTTTAAATGAATTTCACTTGGGCGGATGTCTGGCCGATGACATGGGTCTTGGAAAGACAGTGCAAACCTTAGCGCTTCTTCAATCGGAAAAAGAAAAAGGCGAAGCTGGCACTACCTTGTTGATTATGCCCACTTCGTTGATTTATAATTGGGAAATGGAAGCTGCCAAGTTTACTCCGGATTTAAAAATATTAACCTACACGGGCACGCTACGTAATAAGGACATCAACCGCTTTAGTAACTATGATGTGGTGCTAACTTCCTATGGCATCACAAGGTTGGACATCGAATTGCTTCAGAAATTTTATTTCAACTATATTATTCTTGACGAATCGCAGGTAATCAAAAACCCAAATTCAAATATTGCGAAAGCGGTAAAGGAACTAAAGTCACGTTATAAGCTTACCCTTACGGGAACACCTTTAGAAAACACAACGCTTGATCTTTGGTCGCAAATTACGTTTATCAATCCGGGCTTGCTGGGCGGACAAACTTTCTTTAAGAATGAATATCAGATTCCGATCGAGAAGAAAAATGACGAAGCAAAAACTAAAAAGTTGAATGCTGTAATTAAGCCCTTCCTTTTACGAAGGTTAAAATCGCAGGTTGCCACAGATCTTCCTGAAAAGGTTGAGAATGTTCATTATACGAACATGACCGTTGAGCAGGAGAAGAAATACGATGAAGCAAAGTCTTTTTATCGTCACAAGATTCTTGATCTGATAGACAAGGATGGGATCAACAGTTCGCGCATGATGATTTTAGAAGGCCTCACCAAGTTGCGACAATTATCCAATCATCCTAAAATGGTTGATCCAAGTTATGAAGGAGACTCAGGCAAATTGGAAGACGTTTCATATATGTTGGAGAACGCTTTATTAGAAGGACATAAACTTTTGGTGTTTAGTCAGTTTGTGAAGCATCTGGACATTGTGCGTCAAATGCTAAAAGATAAGAAAATTCCATTTGCTTATTTGGATGGATCGAGCAACGACAGGAAAGAACAAGTAGAAAGATTTAATAAGGAAGAAACGGTTAAAGTATTTTTAATTTCGATAAAGGCTGGCGGTTTGGGATTAAATCTTACTGAAGCAGATTATGTTTTCATTCTTGATCCATGGTGGAACCCGGCTGTAGAGGCACAGGCAATGGACAGAGCACATCGTATTGGACAAAAGAAGAAAGTATTCAGTTATAAGTTTATCACACGCAATACTGTGGAAGAAAAAATTCTTACTCTTCAAAAACACAAATTGAAACTGTCGGAGAACCTGATCCAAAGCGAAGAGAATGTGATCAAGTCGCTTTCGCGGGAAGATATTGAAATGTTACTTAATTAGTCCCGCGATTTCCATCGGTTGTGCGACCACAACCACCCGGCAGGATATTGTTGAATAATTTTTTCTGAAGCTTTTGCATAATCATCAACAATTTGTTGACTGCCCTTTTCATAAGGTGGCATTGAGACTATGAATCCCTCAGCTTCGTAATACCCACGTTTTATTTTTCGAATACCGTAGAACACAGCAGGGTATTGAGTCATAAAAGCTACTTGACTGAGCCCAAAGAAGAAAGCGGTATTCTGATTTAGAAATAGAGTCCAATGTTTTTTATCACTTGCATGACCAGGAAACTGATCGGCCATAATAGCCACTCCTCGTAAAATATTTTTTCTTTTGATTACCTCACGTCCTACCTGAGAACGTTCAATCGGAAATGCTCCGAAACGGGTTCGGCCAGCCAATGAAAAAGCATCAAAAGTTTTACTACTTTGCTTTTGATAAACAAAATCAACACCAAGCGGAAGATACAAACACCCGGAAGTGAGCAACCACTCCCAATTAAACTGATGCGAAGTAAGAAGAAGGATTGATTGATTTACGTCCGAGAATTTTTTAACAAGCTCTGGGTTTTTATAGATCATTCTCTTTTTTAATTCATCGGCTGATATTGTCAAGAGCTTTAGCGTTTCAACGCCATAATCACATAAGTCCTTATAAAATTGTTTCTCAATTTGCGCTATTTCTTTATCACTCCTTTCTGGGAATGAATTTCTAAGATTTTTTCTTACTATTTTTTTACGATAGCCTATTAACCGATAACTAACGAAGAATAAAAAGTCCGAAAAGAGATAGAGTATCCAGAAAGGGAGATATGACAATAATCTGAGCAAAAACATGGATTCAAAAATAAAACAATGTTTTGATTACTTTTGCCCCGCAATCAGATGAAAGATAAGGTAGTCATAATTACAGGTGGAACTTCGGGCATTGGCAAAGCATTAGCTGAAAAGTTTGGAGCCCAAGGCGCAAAGATTCTTATCACCGGACGCAATCAAGGCGACCTTGATATAACTGTAGATGAACTGCAGCAAAAGAGTATTGTTATTCATGGTTTTAAATCGGATGTTGCGATTGAACAAGATAACAAAGCAATGGCGGAAGAGGCCATCAGGGTGTATGGTACCATTGATATTTTAATCAATAATGCGGGCATTTCTATGCGAGCACTATTCTCAGAAGTTGATTTGGAGGTAGTAAGAAAAGTAATGGACACTAATTTTTTTGGTGTATTGTATGCAACTAAATATTGCCTTCCAGAAATAATTAAAAATAAAGGATCAGTAGTTGGTATTTCTTCCGTTGCCGGTTTTCGTGGTTTGCCAGGAAGAACAGGCTACTCAGCTTCAAAGTTTGCCTTAAATGGATTTTTAGAAGTGTTGCGAAATGAATTAATAAAAACAGGCGTTCATGTACTCACCGCTTGTCCGGGTTTCACAACCTCCAACATTCGCAAGCGGGCATTAATGAAAGATGGCAGCCCACAGGGCGAATCGCCACGTCAGGAAGAAAAGATGATGACTGCCGCAGAGTGTGCGCATCATATTTATAATGCCGTGGTAAAACGCAAGCGAACGCTTGTGCTAACTTCACAAGGGAAGATGGCGGTTTGGTTAAACAAATGGTGGCCAGCCATGGCCGATCGATTGGTTTACTTTGTTATGAGTAAAGAAGTAAACACCCCTTTAGAATAGCATCAGGTTTTTGTGACAAATACAATTTTAGTATTGTCGGCTTTATTCATGTTCTTATAAAAATCAATCAGTTCCGTGTAAGACTCAGCAGGAAACTCACCCTTCTTCATTTTCACCCTCCGTATATACAATAAACTTCCCTGATCAATTTTAAAGCTAGCCTCATACTCGCCAAAGCGCGAACTAAATTTTAATGGTTCGGGAAGAAACTCAGGATAAATTTCTTCTGGTATTTGATAGCGGATTGTGTCCATATCAATGAAGGGAGTACGCAGCACAATATTTGTTTTTCTACTCTCAAGTTTCTCAGGAATAAAAGTAGAGCGATTCATGAGATTAGGAGTAAGAAAAATTCTTTTTCCGCTCACGGAGGCAAACCGATTAAGGATAAGTTCTGTTTCTACTTCGGCCGAAGGGATTTTTGCTTTATTGTTTTTTACAGAAAACTTAACAAGATCAAAACTTGGTATCTGTGTATTCTCTTGTATCCACTTCTTTTGATTATCGTATTGATCCTCTAAATGAAAATTTAGTCCATCGGTTTCATACTGAAGACCCTTGTAGATTGTTTTTACCGTTGCTTTGGCGTTGCCAGTGGATTCCAGAAGTACTTTAGCGGTTCTTGTTTGCACGTTTTGCTCAGCAGGATACGAGGGAGTTCTTACGAGTACCCCACCCTTTTCAGTTACCATCATGGCATAACGGTCACCCGTAAAGCTTCCCATCCAATTAAAGGGATTGGTTTGACTTGTGCACTCCAACCACAACGTGTCTGCTTGGTTTGGAACAGCTACAATTACATGATTTCCCTGGTGCACTTGGAAAGTCTTTATCAATTTCAGCCTCGTCACGACCAGCCATAATTTTTGTATAATAACCAGTAATCCCCACTTCGCTAAGAAGTGAAACCATGTAATTGGAAAGAGCCTTACAATCTCCATAGCCTGTTTGGTCTACCGTTTTTGCTTCAAAGGGCTGTAACCCACCAATACCTAATTGAATACTTACATATCTGGTTTTGTTTTGTAAATACTCATAAAGAATTTTTGTTTTCTCTTCGCGCGTGCTTGCATTTTTAGTTAGCTCTCTTGCTTTTTGTTTCGCCTGATCGGTTAAGTTGTTTCGCCCTTCATTTAGCTTTGCTTGCCATAAGCCGTAATCCTTCCAGGTATCCATCCGGCCTTCATAACCACCATATTCAAATGAAACTGGCGATGCTTTTATATTTGGGATGATTTGTTCTTGATCAGGAGAAAGCCTCTCAAATTTAGTTGGTTTTACATTTTCGAAAACCCAAACAAGTTGCTCCTTTCCATCCTTGGTTTTTTCAAGAATGGGCTCTTTTATAGAGATGAGTTTATATCGCGGCTTTAAGTCAGTTGGATAACTTATAATATAGGATGTCTTCTGAGTTGATATTTCATCATCGTCATAAAGAAAGAAGTCAGGACCGGAGTACAAATATTTAAGTTGAATTTCATATTCAAACTCTACTGTGTACGGATAAGTTGCTTGAGTAAGATCCGCATATTTTAAACGATTGTCACTGTAAAGCGAAAATCCATCAAAATTACTTTGATCAATGATATCACTTTGTTTTAGTTTTTTTATCTCTTTGCCTTGAGCATCATAAACAACTCCTTTTAAAGATTTGATGGATCGAAGCTTGTCATATCCTACAATAATTTTAGCATGACTCTTTGCCTTAGCATTCAGAATAGTTATTGCTTGTTTAAAATGAATTGAAGCACTACTCTTTGATTGAATGTCCCACCGCAATTCCTGGAAGCGCACTACTGCATACATTCCTTTTTTCAAGTCTTCAGGAATTTGATTTACCGGATATTGTAAATCACCCCCATAAGTGCTTGTAGCTATCACGATGAAGGCAACTATTAATTTCTTCATGCCTATTTCTTTTTTATTACAATTTGTTCGGCTTGCTTGGCAACCACTTGGTTATAGAACTCCCGAAGGTTAGGATACTCTGTTTGTGTGAAAATGCTTTTATTTATTTGAAAATAACTTACAATATTTAACACGTTACCAACTTGTGTTACGCTATAGGTATAGCGACCAGCATTTTCTGGTAGTGCCAACACCTTAGCTTGTGGTAGTTCATCCACTTGAAATTCATCCGATAAGGTAATGCGGCACATAAATACTCGTTCAAAAGGGCTACTATAATCAACAGGATATTCCCGGCTTTCAAGCTTAAAAGGATTTGCATCTATTCTATGCAAAAGCAGAGGATTTAAGTAGAGAGTATTTCCGGCTGTAGTGATATGTTCGTTGACTACTAATTCATATTTTTCCTTAATTGGTTGATGAATTTCTTTTGAGTTTTCGAACTCTGACTTGTTAATCTCCCAAGAGCGGCTGCCAACAAAATCCTTTACGTATTCCGACTCATCTTTTGAAAAATACTTTTTACGACTTGCTAATGCATCATATCCGCTGCGATCTATCTGTAGTTTTCCTGCTAAATCTGTCGATGCGTCTAATGTTAAATCGGCATTTACAAAAATCCTTGACTTAGTTTTTGACTGTAGTGAAACCCACTTAAATCCATTTTTGGATACAGCAAATCCGTTTCCGTTCAAGCATCGCTCTGGCAACATTCCAACAGGCAGTAGTTTTTCTGTTGCATCCAGTAGAAATGACTTATCTCCAATACTCACTAAGCAAATCACATAATTAAATTGAGATGAAATGGGCGTTGTTTCACGAACAAAACCATGATCACGAGTGCTAAGAAGCACAGGGAAGCCTTCAATACCAGCTTTGTCTAACATGGAAGCCAGCAAGAGATTAATGTCAGCAGAACTACCTTTTTTCTCATCTAATATTTTCCTTAAGGGCTGAGATAAATACTTCCTATTTTTCCCGTCCCACAAAACGTTTTGCTTTACATAGTTCACTATAGCTGATATCTTTTGTTCTGGCTCTGTAATTCCAGCGGTAATTTCCTCAACTATTTTTTTTAGGAATCCATTACCTGTTACAACCATGCCGAAATCTTCACTTTCGCTAAACAGTTTGTTGATATCATCCCAACTTCCCATGTAGCGCTTCATTGCTTGGTTTGGAAATTGCGTATAGGCTAATTCAAAGTTCATTTTAGACATGTAATCATTACTAGAGGTTATGTAAGGTTCGGCCTTAAACGCTGGTACACTTTGCGCAACCCACCTAAATCTATTTTCCTTATAATCGATTTTGTCGTTACTAAATGTAGTTTGAACAGGTCCACGGCTACTACTACTTCTTTCTTTAGACATTATATTAATCGAAGCGGGTACAATATTTTGTTCACTTACAGTAAGAGCAATATACCCCTGCATATATTTATCATAATTAAAGTATTCAGGAATTCTTGCCCTGTACTCACTTAATACAACAGGTATTGTTCGTTGAAATTCCCAATCTTGAAAATTAAACAGAAAGTCAGAAGCAACCTTATAAGTGATTTCTACAATTGATCCTTCTTTCACATTTGGAAGAGTCACTTTTGTGAAATCTATATTATTATCAAACTTTTCGTTAAAGACTCCATCATTTTTCATTTTAGTTTCTACTACTTTTCCATTTTCAAGATTATATGTTACCGCCTTTAATCCTGAAATCTTTTCATTACTACTACCAGAATGGTAAAGGGGTATCGTAAAATTTGCATACTCTAATCCATCCTTCGTAAGAATCTTAATTCGCTGGGTTCTCTCAAACCTTAGTACAAATTGTCCTTCGGATTGATCATACTCGATGGCAGATTCCCCATAATCGGCTAGCACAACAGCAGATGCAGATGAGTCTTTTTCAAATCGAGTCATCTTTAGATCTTCTATTGAAATATCACCAAATTTAATGGGAGGTTTTTGAGCTTGTGCAATTCCAATAAATAAGCTTGAGGAAAGCATGAGGAGTAAAGCCTTCATAGATTTAGTTAGTTTCTAGAAATATATATTATTTCTTATTTATTTTTTTGATACTCCCTTAAGTTTACTTTTGCCACATGTAAGGTTTTTATCTGAAATTACTTTTTTCTATTCCATCTTTGATTTCATTCGCGAATAGGTAATTCCAATGGAGCAAAATTTCTTTACTTTGAATAAATACTGTGGCTAAATCCAAAACCCTTTTCTTCTGCCAAAGTTGTGGCTACGAATCTCCTAAGTGGATAGGCAAGTGTCCATCCTGCTTATCGTGGAATAGCTTTGTAGAAGAGGTTGTTTCTAAAAATGAAGTCGACAAAAATGCCTGGCGACAAGATTCCAAAAGCAAAATCAGCAAACCTAAAACGCTAAATGAAATTGAATCTACGGGTGAGATAAGAATTTCTACACCTGATCAAGAGTTGAATCGTGTTCTTGGTGGAGGGATTGTTCCGGGCTCGTTAATACTTATTGGTGGTGAACCGGGCATCGGCAAATCTACCCTCATGCTTCAGCTTGGACTTTCTCTTCAGAAAGCAAAAATATTGTACGTATCTGGTGAGGAGAGTGAACAGCAAATTAAAATGAGAGCCGAGCGACTCTCAACAAAACCTAAAGGTGGATATGAGAACTTCTATATGCTTGCTGAGACTTCGACCAAAAATATTTTTCAAGCAATAGAATCACTCGAGCCTAATCTTATTATAATCGATTCCATTCAAACGCTGCACTCGCACATGCTTGAGTCGGCCGCGGGTAGTATTGGGCAAGTACGGCAGTGTGCCGGTGAATTGATGAAATTTGCCAAAGAAACAAACACGCCCGTGTTTCTGGTTGGGCACATTACAAAAGATGGAATGTTGGCCGGGCCAAAAGTATTAGAACACATGGTCGATACAGTCCTGCAGTTTGAAGGCGATCGCCATTTAGCGTATCGCATATTACGCACCACAAAAAATAGATTTGGATCAACATCTGAAATCGGCATTTATGAAATGCTTGGCAATGGACTGCGGGAGGTATCCAATCCTTCGGAAATTTTAATTTCACAAAAAGATGGACAGGTAAGTGGCGCTACGATTGGAGCCACTATTGAAGGCAACAGACCGTTGTTAATTGAAATCCAATCGTTGGTAAGCCCGGCATCCTACGGTACACCACAACGAACACCAACAGGCTTTGATCAGAAACGACTAAACATGTTGCTTGGCCGTGCTGGAGAAACGTTGTGGATTTAGAATGGGCACACAAGATGTGTTTGTGAATATGGCCGGTGGTATTTATGTTGAAGATCCCGCCATTGACTTGGCACTTTGTATTTCTGTGATCTCTTCTATGGAAGAAGTACCTGTAAGTGATAAAATTTGTTTTGCTGCTGAGATTGGTTTGGGTGGTGAGCTTCGGGCGGTGAATCGAGTTGATCAACGAATTTCTGAAGCTGAGAAACTTGGGTTCGAACAAATTTACATTTCAAAGTACAGTAAGAAATCGTTGGATCTTTCTAAAACTAAAATTGCCGTGAAGTCATTCGGCAAACTGACTGAAGTATTTCAAGATTTATTTAAATAGAAAAAATGGAATCGTTTTTTACTGATACACTTGGATTTTCAATAGAGGTATACAGCTTTCTGCTTTTACCGCTGCTAATTTTCCTGGCCCGCATTTGTGATGTATCAATAAATACGATTCGTATTATTTATATGTTGGGCGGAAGAAGATACACTTCTACTATCCTTGGATTTTTTGAATCATTTATTTGGCTGATGGCCATTAGTCAAATTTTTAAACAGCTCGATAACTGGGTGTGTTATGTTGCCTATCCGGCAGGCTTTGCTTCCGGTATTTTTGTAGGAATGATGATTGAAGAAAAAATAGCGTACGGAAAAGTGATTGTTCGAATTATTACTCGCAAGGAAGTACAAGAGCTGATTAAGTACCTCAATGCAAATAATCTTCGGTTCACAAAAGTAGATGCTGAAGGACCTGATGGTCATGAGAATCTTGTTTTCACGGTGCTAGAACGCGAACGATTAGAGGAGCTTCTCGACAAGCTTAAAGAACTTATTCCTTCAGCATTCTATACGGTAGAACGGGTTAAAGCTGCAGCGGAAACCGGATCAATACCAGAAGATCATGGAGGGTTAAGAGTGTTTACGTGGTTACGTGGAGTAATCAGGAGCTAATAATTCTGAAATTGAATTTTAGTTTGTGCACAAGTCTATTACCCCAGCAACAGAAATTATTCGTTCACTAGTTGGAATTGGGTCAGCATAGATCATTAACAAGTCTTTAATAGTTAGTTCGGCTGTTTTATTAATCATTTTTATGGTAACGCTTCCCTCCAATGATAAATAATTAAAAGTTTCGGAAACGGGTTGATTACCGAGATTTAAATAGCCACGGTAAGTAATCCAACTTTGATCACCAATTTTAAAAGTTCCTTCAGGAAGAATTTCAAATTTAAGATAGACTGCGAAAATCTTTCGAAACATTAAATCATCTATTGTTGCTAATACGATCATTGATGTCGATCCAGCTGATTGTGTGCGGTAGTATACTATGTTAGTGAAAATTTCTTCTTTAGCACCAATAGTTAAAAATGCTTTTTCTGGAAGACACAAATTTAAATAGGGGTCACTTTTTACAAAAACTTTTCCCGCTGCGTTTATTACAAATCTCTTATCATTCTGAGAAAGTGAAAAGTCTTTGGTATACTCAAACAAAAAAGAGTCAAGTATCTTTTTTGAAGTATAATCTTCAGGCTGTTGATCGCCTTCCTTACAGGTTGTAATAAAAAGGAATGATAAAATTAATAGTTGCCTTGTCATTCCATCAAAAGACAAAACCTAAACGAATTGAGCTATTAAAATTTGGAGCAATTTGAAATGCGCTTCCGCCAATTGTTTCTGAAATAGTATTCCCTGATTCTGAGATTTGAACCACGTCAGAAAAATTTAAAAGTTGGAAACCGTAACCAAACTCTGTTCCTAAATAAAGTCTGCGAGCAATGTAATAGTCAGCGCCAACTAATATATTTCCACCTACCCTAAAGAATCCGCGCTCCGTTCCAAATCCATCCCACGCTCCTTTTATTTCTTTTATTCCGTTATTATCAATATTGTCAACTCGTTTTGAATTTTTTATGGCAAGATCAATATCAAATCCATAATAAGGTGATAGCCTATCAGTTCCATTAAAATGGATTTCATATCCTGGTCTTAGATTAAAATCAAAAGAACTAAGTTTTATATCTTTAACTTGAGTTTGAGTATTATATCCCATTGATATACCAAGGCGCGCAGCATGCTTCTCATCGATGAATTTTCTGAGCCTGATATAATTTATGTTAATTGGATTTGATGAAAATGGATTAAAATTGACTTCAGCGGTAACAGATTTTGCGCTCGCCTTTAGAGTATTTTCATCTTGTGAAAACACGGATAAAGATATTAATACATAAACCGGAAGTAGTATTTTTCTTATTAGCATAGATAGATTATTTCAATTACATGAAGGAAAATTAATAATTAATTCGATTATGGCAATGAATAGCCTACATTCCCTTGTAGCCCACCGGTATGGAGAATTATAATTATCGAATTTTTTTTAAAGAATTTTTTCTCAGTCAAATCAAAAACTCCAAACATCATCTTTGAAGTGTAAACAGGGTCTAATGGAATATTTTGATCATTTTCAAATTGATTTATGAATTCAGTTAATGAGTAAGTCATTTTTGCATAGCCACCAAAATGGTAATCATGTAAAAGTTTGAAGTTTGTTTTTTCAGTATAGGTTCGAATTTCATCTTCAAGAAATTCACCACCTTTTAATGAAACAAAACCAAGAACCTGCTTTGACTTATCCACCCCTTCAATCATGCCCGCCATTGTTCCACCGGTACCAACAGGCAAGCATAGATAATCGAACTCAGCTTCCTGACTTAATGATTGTGCAAACTCCTTCACTCCTTTTACAGCCAATTCATTTGTACCTCCTTCGGGAATCAGATAAAAATCGCCAAACTGATCTTTTAGATTTTGAAGAAATGACTCTTCATTTTTTTTACGATAGGCTTCGCGCGAAACATAATGAAGTTCCATTCCACATTCTTTGGCAAAAGAAAGCGTGGGGTTTAAGGGGAGTGTTTCTTCACCCCGTATGATTCCAATCGACTTTAATCCTAGTTCGCGGCAAGCTGCGGCAGTAGCATATATGTGGTTGGAGTAAGCGCCACCAAAAGTGAGTATTGTTTTGCGGTCAAGCTTAACAGCAGCCTCGAGATTGTATTTAAGTTTCCACCACTTATTGCCCGAGATGAATGGGTGGTTTAAGTATTCGCATTTTACCAATACCCGTACATTCGCTTCTTCAAATATTGATAACTTCAATTCAACAATTGGGGTCCTTTTATACTGAAGCATCTTTAATTAAAATAAATATTCATTGTTTCTACCTCTATTTGCACATTAAACTAAATATCCATCTAAAATGCTAAATATATTAGTATTCTTGTTTTATGGATCAGGAATATTTTAAAGGTCGTGGGGCTCAAATAAAAACCGGAAATAAGTTTCTCAAAGCTCAGTATGTAACCGATCATATTGAAGGTCTTGATGAACCACTTTTAGAATCACCACAAACTCAAATCTTTCTCGAAACTCCGAAAAAGATTGTGAATAAAGTAACAAGTCCCGACTTGAGCATGATGTATTCCATGAATCCCTATCAGGGGTGTGAACATGGTTGTATTTATTGCTATGCCCGAAACACGCATGAGTATTATGGATTCAGTGCCGGCCTTGATTTTGAAAGCAAAATTATTATTAAGAAAAACGCAGCTTCACTGTTAGAGCAACAACTCTTAAACAAAAATTGGAATGCCGTACCCATCATGCTCAGTGGTAACACCGATTGCTATCAACCACAAGAGCGTAAGTTTGAGATCACGAGAAGTATCTTAAAAGTGTTTGCTAATTATCGTCACCCGGTTGGGCTCATCACAAAGAATAGTTTAATTCTCCGCGATATTGATCTGTTGGCCGATTTAGCGAAAGATAATCTTGTACACGTATATCTTTCCATCACCACATTAAATGAAGAGTTAAGAAGAACCTTAGAACCCCGAACGGCAAGTGCACTTGAAACGATTAAAAACCATTGAAGCACTTGCAAAAGCAGGGGTTCCAACCGGAGTGATGAATGCACCGATCATACCGGGTTTGAATCACCACGAAATACCTGCGGTGCTAAAAGCAGCAGCCGATCATGGAGCCCTTGCCTGCGGCATGACGGTGGTGCGATTGAATGGCTCTATAGGGAAAATTTTTGAGGATTGGTTGCAAAAGAATTTTCCGGATCGGTTTGAAAAAGTATGGAATCAAATCTGTTCGTTTCATGGTGGCGATGTAAACGACTCTCAGTTTGGGAGACGTATGTCAGGAGAAGGAAACATTGCTGACGCAATTCACCAATTACATCGAGTCGCGAAGAAGAAATATTTTGCAGGCCGACAACTGCCACCTTATAACTTAACGTTGTTTAGAAAAGGCGGTAATCTTAGTTTATTCTAAAAATAACTCTTAAATAAGGTTCGCACCGCTTACATATCTTCAGATTCTTTTCAGAATTTCTTCTTTAACTTGCAAGCAGTAAAAGACTTTTGCAGTGCCAATACGAAAATCAATTGCATTCATGCTCCTCTCTATTACCCTTTTGGGGAGTGTAATGGATTTGCATGATTTCGTAAAGCTTCCGAGGTTGATTGAGCACTATCAACAACACAAAATAAAAAATGCAGCTGTTTCATTTTATGATTTTCTAAATCTCCATTATGGATCGGAAGCCGAACGTCATGATAAAGAAGAACATCAGGAGCATGAAGATCTTCCATTCAAATCACCCGAATGCACATTTGCCCACACAGTAAGTTTGATTCCGGTGTTTCATGCGCCTGAAATTTCAACACATGTCTGCAATGTGTCCTACTCAAACTTTTACCAATCAGCTTTCTCATTTGATTTTAGTCAATCCATCTGGCAGCCGCCACGAAATAGCTAAGTATAACTAGTCTCAGACTATTTTTTATGCTATCTAAGCAATCCGTTTAGGTAACAACTATATTTTTACTTACTATTTACTAAAGAATTTTTCATGCTTACTAGCATTATTTCCTTTTCAATAAGGAATAAAATTATCGTTGGTATGCTTACCGTTGCCCTGATTATTTGGGGTAGCTATTCGCTAACACAACTCCCGATTGATGCGGTGCCTGACATCACAAACAATCAGGTTCAAATATTAACAGTCTCACCTTCGTTAGCTGCTCCAGAAGTAGAAAGGCTCATTACATTTCCTGTTGAACAAACGATGGCTACCATTCCAGACATAACGGAGATTCGTTCATTCTCTCGCTTTGGATTATCGGTGGTTACGATTGTGTTTAAAGAAAAGACAGATGTGTATTGGGCCAGGCAACAGGTTAACGAGCGCCTTTCGCAAGCAAAGAGTTTAATTCCTGCCGGATCGGGTAACCCGGAAATTTCACCGCTCTCTACAGGGTTAAGTGAAATCTATCAGTATGTAATTAGACCCAAGAAAGGGTATGAGACTAAGTTTGATGCCATGGAACTTCGCACCATTCAGGATTGGATTGTGCGCAGGCAATTGTTAGGAACAGAAGGCGTTGCTGATGTAAGTAGTTTTGGTGGGTTTGTAAAGCAATACGAAATTGCACTTGACATCAACAAGCTGAGAAGTTTAAATATTAGTATCACTGATGTTTTTACAGCACTTGAAAAGAACAATCAAAACACGGGTGGAGCATACATAGAACGCAAACCGTATAGCTATTTTATTAGAAGTGAAGGACTGGTGGAAACAATCAATGACATTGAACAGATTGTTGTAAAGACCAACTCCAACAGTTTACCGGTATTAATTAGAGACGTAGGCCAGGTTCAGCTTGGGAGTGCTGCTCGTTATGGCGCCATGACGTATAACGATGAAGGCGAAACGGTTGGTGCGATTGTACTTATGTTAAAAGGGGCAAACTCCTCGTTGGTAATTGAAAAAGTAAAAGAACGAATTGCTCAAATAAGCAAATCATTACCAGAAGGTGTGGAAATAGAACCGTATTTAGATCGCACCAAATTAGTAAACAAGGCAATTGGCACCGTTACAAAAAATTTAGCCGAAGGCGCACTCATTGTAGTGTTTGTGCTAGTGTTGCTACTCGGAAATTTCAGGGCAGGATTAGTGGTTGCTTCCGTAATTCCACTTGCGATGTTATTCGCCATTAGCATGATGAATCTGTTTGGAGTGTCTGGTAACCTGATGAGTCTTGGTGCTATTGATTTTGGATTAATTGTAGATGGCGCAGTTATTATTGTGGAGGCTACCATGCACCACCTAGGGTTAACAACTGTTTCGCGAAAGCTTAGCCAGACTGAGATGGATGCGGAAGTTCATCAATCGGCCAGTGGCATGATGCGCTCGGCTGCATTTGGTCAGATTATTATCTTAATCGTATATCTTCCAATTCTATCACTGGTTGGCATTGAAGGAAAAATGTTTGGCCCTATGGCGCAAACCGTTTCTTTCGCCATCATCGGGGCACTTATTCTTTCAATCACGTATGTGCCAATGGTTTCTTCCTTGTTTCTTAGCAAAACAACAGGGCACAAGAAAAATGTTTCCGATAAGATCATTGCATTTTTTCATCGCATCTATACACCAGCAATTTCTTTTGCACTAAAAAAACGAATGTTAATTGTTATCGTAGCTATATTTTTCTTTGTCGGGAGTTTGATTTTGTTTTTGCGAATGGGAGGTGAATTTATTCCTTCCTTAGATGAAGGAGATTTTGCTGTGCAAACGCGATTAATAACCGGAAGTTCGTTAACTCAATCTATTGAGACCACGCAAAAAAGTTCACGCGTGCTTCTGGATAACTTTCCGGAGGTGATTAGAGTTGTTGGTAAGATTGGTACTTCTGAAATCCCAACAGATCCAATGCCTTTTGAAGAGAGTGATTTGATAGTTGTTTTAAAAGATCGCAGTGAATGGACGAGCGCAAAAACCCGCGATGAGCTTGCAGAAAAAATGTCTTCAAAGCTTCAGGAAGAATTGCCGGGTGTAGCCTACGGATTTCAACAGCCTATTCAAATGCGTTTCAATGAATTGATGACGGGTGCCAGACAAGATGTGGTAATAAAAGTGTATGGCGAAGATCTAAATCTATTAGCAACCTATGCCGAGCAGATAGGAAAAATTGCCAGGAAGGTGGAAGGAGCACAGGATATTTATGTGGAACCTATTGGTGGTTTACAACAGATAGTTGTTACATGGAATCGCGATAAGTTGGCTCAATTTGGATTGAACATACAAGATGCAAATCAAGTGTTGCGCAGTGGCTTCTCAGGTGAGATAGCGGGATTGGTTTTTGAAAAGGAAAGACGGTTTGATTTAGTGGTACGATTGAATCGGGAAAATCGAGCTGGCATTGATGATATTAAAGGATTATCCGTTACCGCTCCTTCGGGATTGCAAGTACCGCTTGGACAAATTGCCACTATTGAAATGCAAATTGGACCAAACCAAATACAACGCGATGATGCTAAACGCAGAATTGCTGTTGGTTTTAATGTGCGTGGCCGCGATGTACAGAGCATTGTGGAGGAGATTGATAAACTTGTTTCGAAGCAACTTAAATTCGAGCCCGGGTATTATCTTACCTATGGAGGTGCATTTAAAAATCTGGAAGAAGCAACGCAGCGATTGATGATTGCTGTACCATTGGCTCTCGCATTAATTTTTGTTCTGCTATACTTTACCTTCCATTCTTTCCGCCATGGATTGTTAATTTTTACAGCCATTCCTTTATCGTCTATTGGTGGAATCATCGCACTCTGGTTGAGAGATATGCCGTTTAGTATTTCAGCGGGGGTGGGTTTTATTGCATTGTTCGGTGTGGCCGTGCTAAACGGTATCGTGCTAATAGCTGAATTCAATCGCTTGAAAAAACAAGGTGGTTTGTCACTAAACGAGATTGTTTTGAAAGGAACAGAAGTACGATTGCGTCCGGTACTCATGACTGCTTTAGTGGCATCACTCGGCTTTCTTCCCATGGCATTATCGCATGGTGCTGGCGCTGAAGTTCAAAGACCTTTAGCTACTGTTGTTATCGGAGGATTGGTAACCGCCACCTTACTCACGCTTTTAGTGCTCCCTGTTTTATATACCTATTTTGAAAAGGATACTCAACCCATTGAGCAATGAAAAATATTATTCAAAGTCTTTACCTACTTTTTGTATTGATAGCAGTTTCTGCGCAAGCACAAACACTAACCCGCGATCAAGCAATACAAACGGCTCTTCAAAACAATCAACAAATTAAGTCGGCTGAATTTCAGGTCGAGTATTTTAAACAGATGAAGAAAACCGGGAGTGATCTTGGAAAGTTTTCTGCCATGTGGATGCGGGGCCAGTATAATACAGTTGAAACGGATAATAATTTCACATTCACACAAAGTATACCCTTTCCAACAGCTATTGCAGCGCACGTTAAATTGAAAAGGGAACAGTTAACAGGTTCTCAAATGAATCTAGCGGTTGTGCAAAATACATTGCTCTATGAACTAAAATCGTTGTACGAACAATTAGTGTATCAGCAGGCGTTGCGTAAATTGTTGATGTCTCAAGATAGTTTGTTTACTGATTTTGCGCGCGCATCCGCACTTCGGTATAAGGCCGGGGAAAGTACCTTGTTGGAGAAGGCAACCGCTGAAACACAACTGCAAGAAATAAAAAATCAGTTGCGGAAAAACGAAACGGATGCAGCTATTCTGCAAAGTAAATTAAAGACGTTGCTAAAAAGCGAAACAACATTTCTGCCAGCGGAAGAGTTGTCTAAGTTACCATTTTCAAATGAGGCAATTTCCAATAATCCTCAACTTAGTTATATGAATCAACAAGTAGCAGTTGCAAATCAAAATAGACGAGTGGAGAAGTCGGGATTACTACCTGATATTACAGTGGGTTATTTCAATCAAAGCTTAATTGGGTTTCAAAATATAAGTGGACAAGAAGTTTACTTCGACAAGAATAAACGATTTCAAGGCGTTCAACTAGGCGTATCTATTCCCCTTTGGGTTGGTCCACAAATAGCGAAAGCAAAAGCGGCTGGCTATCAAGAAGAGGCAACTAGAAAAAATGCTGAATTTTTTCAAGCTACCTTAGAAGGAGAACTTGAACAGACGCAACGTGAATTGGAAAGGAGTGAGGCTAGTTTGCAATATTATGAAGTTAGTGCACTACAAAATGCAAATTTAATTTTACAGCAAGCGGGTAAAGCCTATCGGGGTGGAGAAATTGGGTACATCGAGTTTTTACAATCCGTTCAAAGTGCTCAGATAATTAAAGCCAATTACCTGTTGGCGCTTACTCAATACAATCAGTCAGTAATAAAAATAGATTTCCTGCTTGGAAAGAATTAATAAGAATCTAAACATTAGAAAAATGAATCGTCCTATATATTATGTATTTCTTATTGCGTTTGGCTTATCAGCCTGTACTAATTCTAAGTCTGATGTGAATGAGGCATCTGCTTCTGTAGAAGAAACAGTAAACAGCAACGAACTTGTTCTTACAGATGATCAGATTAAAAAACTAACCTTGGAGTTCGGAAAAATTGAAAAACACGCGCTGGGAGCCACAGTAAAAGTAAATGGCGTGCTGGATGTTCCCCCACAAAATTTGGTCACGATAAGTGCGCCCCTTGGTGGATTTGTAAAAAAAACCGAGTTGTTGCAAGGAATGAAAATTAAGAAAGGACAAGTGTTGGCACTGATGGAGCACCCGGATTACATTCAACTGCAGCAAGATTATTTAGATGCAAAGGATCAATTGGAGTTATTAGAGCTTGACTATAAACGACAGCAGGAGTTAGCGGCAGAGAATGTAAATTCAACTAAAACACTTCAGCAGGCAAAGTCAAACTACAATCGCACAAAAGTAAAAGCGGAAGGACTTAAGGCGCGGCTTGCCATGGTCAACATTACCCCATCAGCGCTTGAAGGTGGGGCGATCAAGCAAACGATTTCGATCACTTCACCCATTAGTGGCTATGTGAGCCAGGTGAATGTAAATCTGGGTATGTATGTAAGTCCCACGGATGTTATGTTTAAAATTGTTGATACGGATCACTTGCATGCAGAGGTTCAGGTATTTGAAAAGGATATTACCAAATTAAAAATCGGTCAGCAGATGAGGTTTACCCTTGTGAATGAAAGTGTGGAACGGATTGCTGATGTTTATTTAATTGGAAAAGAGATTTCTCAGGAACGGACTGTTCGTGTTCATTGTCACTTAGAAGAAGAGGACTCCTCTCTAATACCAGGAATGTACTTTAGTGGAATTATTGAAGTGGGAGACAAGCCTGTGCTTGCTGTTAAGAGTGATGCCATAGTAAATTTTGAGGGTAAAGATTATCTATTTGTTCGGAAAGAAAAAAATACATTTCTGCTTGTTGAGATTAAAGCCGGTGTCACGGATGTAGGGTTCACGGAAGTCACATTGCCTGAAGGTTTTGATATTTCCGCTACAATTGTAATTCAAGGAACCTACACCCTTATCAGCCAGCTCATGAACACAGAAGAATAATAATTGAAAAGGTATACTACGAAAAATGTAACGCAATTGTTTACGACTAAATCTAGTACAATTTATTTACTAATGATTGGATTGTTAGTTGCGAACCATTTAGGTGCCCAACCCACAGATTCGCTTTTCAATAAACCACTTAGTTGGAAAGGTATGATTGCTCCCGCCTCATTGATAACTGCCGGCCTGCTGGTAATTGACGAAGATGAGTTTATAAGCAGAACTCATATTCTTGAGGAAAGAAATGAGAATGCCACTTTCTTTAATAGGCACATAGATGATTACCTTCAATATACTCCTGCGGCTGCGGTCTTTGGCTTTAATGCGTTGGGGATAAAAGGTAAAAATTCGATTGTTGAGGAATCTTTACTTTTAATAAAATCGGAGCTATTGATGACAGCAATCGTCTACACATTAAAGCAAACCACAAATATTCAAAGGCCTGATAGCTCAACATATAATTCTTTTCCGTCAGGCCATACTGCGCAAGCCTTTGTAGCAGCAACTTTTCTGCACAAAGAATATGGTCACAAAAGTATATGGTATAGTATTGGTGCTTATGGTGTGGCTACAACGGTTGGCTGCATGAGGGTGCTTGGTAATCGCCATTGGTTGTCAGATGTTTTTGTTGGAGCCGGAGTAGGAATCCTTTCTACGGAATTAGTGTATGCAACACATAAGTATAAATGGAGTAAAAGAAAAATCAAACTGACCGGACTCCCAACATATAATCAGGGAGCGTATGGAATTTATCTAAGCCTGGCTCTTTAACTATCTTGCGTACTTATTTTAACTTCTATTGAATTTTTTCTCAGATCTCACACTATATGATTACCTGATTTATGGACTGGGCTTTTTTGCTCAATCCCTTTTTGGTGCACGCATTCTGGTTCAATGGATTCAATCGGAGCGGCAAGGGCGAGTGGTTTCGCCCACTTTGTTTTGGATTTTCAGTTTATGTGGCTCCTTTCTTTTTTTGATTTATGGGGTACTGCGTCAAGATGCAGTAATTCTTTTCGGACAAACCATTTCATTTTATATATACATTCGAAATCTTCAGCTAAAAAAATTCTGGAAGCAGATTCCATTTATTGGACGAGTTCTCATTACGCCACTTCCATTCGTTTTGTTATTCATACTGATCTTTTGGTACCCTCAATCTTTTCAGAACATCTCTAATAAATTGGACTTCACCGATTCAGTTATTCTTATCGGAAGTATAGGCCAACTTCTGCTTAATTTCAGGTACTTATATCAATGGTATTTTTCTGAAAAGGCTAAGGAATCATTATTGCCATTGGGCTTTTGGATAATCAGTGCGGTGGCTTCGGTAATGGTTGTGTTTTATGGTTTTAATCGACTTGACCCCGTATTGTTAGTAGCTCAATCGATGGGTTTTTGTGCGTACTTGCGAAATATTTATTTGTCATTGAAAAAGAGACAACCAGCTTAATCAAGTCCTAGTATCTTACATCATGATTGAGTTCCTCTCATTACTTGTTCAACCTTCTGTTCAGGAATACCTGATTGAACACGAGTATGATGATGAACGTGCCTTAGTCTTAAAACAAAAGGAAGTTCTTGAACTCCCCACTTCAGTTATTGCTTCGCAATTGAGCGGACGCAAAACGGCTAAAACCAAACTCCCTACATGGTATAAAACAAAGGGAATTGTTTATCCACCAACAATTAATTTGGAACAATGTTCGTCAGAAACTACGGCAAGTTTTAAAGCGACATTTTTAAAAGAACTAATTCCAAATCGGTTAGTCGTTGCGGATGTAACAGGAGGCTTGGGTGTTGATAGTTATTTTTTATCTAAGGTATTTGAAAGCACTCATCATGTTGATGAAAATGAGGCGTTGTTGGAGATTGCCATGCATAATCACAAAACTTTAGGAGCCATTTCAATTAAACACCACAATGACACTGCTGAACAGTTTATAGAAAATAGTACCGAAATATTTGATCTGGTTTATATTGACCCCAGCCGCAGAGATCAACAATCCCGTAAAGTTTTTCGATTAGCCGATTGTTCACCAGATATTACAGCACTTCAGAAAATCATCTTTGAAAGAAGTTTTTTTTTATTGGTGAAGGCTTCGCCACTTCTGGATATTCAACAGGGGTTGCGTGAGCTTGTTTTTGTTAGAAAAGTATTTGTGGTTTCGGTGGAGAATGAATGTAAAGAACTTCTTTTTCTTGCCGAGAAGAATTATTCGGGAACTGTTCAAATTGAAGCGGTTGATCTTACTTATTCCGGAACTGTTCGAAGTAGTTTTATTTTCTCGATAGAGGAAGAACAAGAAGCGGCCTCGAAATGGAATGAGCCTTTGGAATACCTGTATGAACCCAATGCTTCCATCATGAAAGCGGGAGCCTTTAAGTTAGTAGGAGAACGTTATCAACTCAATAAACTTAGCGTGAACACGCACCTTTACACATCAATACAATTAATAGCGGATTTTCCAGGGCGAATTTTTCGTGTTGAAAATCTTAACCCTGATAAAAAGGAACTTCATAATTTGTTACCCACCAAACAGGTTAATGTACTCACCCGAAACTATCCGTTACGACCTGAGGAATTAAAGAAGAAACTTAACGTACGAGATGGAGGGGATAAATACCTGATCGGATTCTCCTCTGAGAAAAAAAAATATTTGGGGTTATGTTCGAGAATCCAATGAAGCCCTAAAAGCAAATCACTTCAATAATTCAAGTAGTTTTTCAGGCTCGTTGGTTGTGATGTAATTCACCTTACGATCAATCAACCAGCGCATAGTCTCCACATCATTCACGGTCCAGGCGTTGGTTGTTAGTTTTCTTTTGTGAGCCTCTTCCAGCCAATGTTCATTATTTTTAAGAACGCGAAAATGATAATCAAATCCATCTAAGCCAGCAGCAGCCAGCTCCTCGGGTGATTTGTCTCCATTCAAGTAGGTAACAATTGCTTTTGGATTCAGCTCCTTTACTTTTAAGCACACATCAAAATCAAAAGCAATGTATTCAGTAATCGAAGCTACTCCCGTCTTTTCTACCAGCAACACACAGGCACGAGCAAGATTTAAAGAACGCTCTTTGCTGATGCTGGAACTTTTAATTTCAAGAATTAACCTGGTTGTTGTTTGATTCTTCCCTGCATTGAGATAAGCCTCCAGCGTTGGCAGTGATTCACCATTGGACAACTTTATCTTGGAGAGATCTTTAGAAGAAGTTTTTTCAATGTGAGTTCCTTGTATGGAATGGTCATGAAGGACAAAGGGTATAGAATCTGCGGATAGATGAACATCAAACTCGCTACCGTAGCAACCTAACTCTATAGCATATTTAAGTGAAGCAATAGAATTTTCTGGTATGCCCTTGTTCTTCCATGCACCCCGATGGGCGATAACTTTAGTTTGACTTATGCTCATAGTGCTTAGGCATAGACTTAATAATAGTACGGATATTTTTTTCATGCTTGTCGATTTAAGAGTTTGCTTCCGGCAATGTTTGTGAATCTGGTTTTGGTTCCCTTCGGCTTCCTCCATACAACTCATACTCTAATAACCGGCAATCAATTTTGGCCGTGTAAAATTCAATTCTGCGACTGGCTTTTAAACCAATCTTTTTTGCAAGATCTAAATTTCCGGTAAAGATATAACCTAAATAACCCTGGCATTTTTTCTTCATGAAATCACCCATGCGTGCATACGTTGTTTCAAGTTCGGTGATATCACCCAGACGTTCTCCATATTCGGGATTAAAATAAATAACTCCGGGAGTTTCGGGTATTCTGGTTGATTCAAAATCACACACGGCAAATTCAATCAAGTGATCAACGCCCGCTAACTCAGCATTTACTTTTGAAATCTTGATCGCATCTTCGCTAATGTCGGTTGCAATTATTTTTAGATTTGGAACTTCTTTGATTTGAGCTTTTAGTTTTTCTTTTTGCTCATTAAAGTATAAAGGATCATACCCTTGCACATGCATGAATGAATAGTTATCTCTTAGCAAGCCAGGTTTGCGATTGGTGGCCAGTAAGGCAGCTTCAATAGCAATGGTTGAAGATCCACACATGGGATTAACAAACGGAGATTTTCGATCCCACTTGGTTGCCATCAGCGAAGCCGCAGTTAGCGACTCGAGCATGGGTGCCTTGCCTGGAATTTTTCTGTAGCCATGTTTGGCAACGGTTTCACCGGAAGTATCCAGAAAAATCTCTGCGTTCTCATCTTTCCAAAACAAATGAAAAACAGCCCCATCACGAGCAGATCCTGAGTCGGGTCTGCGCATGGTTTCCCTGCGCATGCGGTCGGCAATAGCATCTTTCACTTTCATGTTTACAAACAATTCGTTGTTTACAGTAAAGTGACTGGCGTGACTGGTAATTGAAAAATAACTTTCGTTGGTGAGAAAATTTTCCCACGGATAGTGAATCAATTGGTCATACACTTCCTCGGGACTATTGGCCTTCAACTCTTTTAATGAATAGAGCACCTGACTTGCGCAGCGTAGATTTAAGTTTAAAACAATACAATCATTGACCGAGCCTTTTAATTCAACACCCGTCATAAACGTGCGAACGGGAGTAAACCCAAGTTCAACGATTTCTTTTTCAAGATAGGGAGCGTGGCGTTTGCCACAGGTTACTATAATTCGGCTGGGTGTGGTGAAAATATCAGACATGGTGTAAATATAGTGGGATTGTTTGTGAGCGCATTCAATTGACACGAGGTATTAATTCCGGAGGTGATATAAAATAAAAAGAGGAGCCTAAACTCCTCTTTTTTGTTAGTGGATACATTGAGATCAATTCTTCTTCAACTGATCAAACTTGCTATCACCAGGCTTTTTAGGGAACACGTTATCTTTCGTGTTTACTTCTCCGGTTTCACCGGTCGGGTCAATCACTACGCGAGTTACTTCCTTCTCCTTCACAAATACTTTTTTTATTTCTTTTTCATTCAGGCGCCAAATTTCTGCTGGTAGTTTTTCAATCTCTTTGCTTCCATCGGCAAATGTCCATTCAATAATTACAGGAGTTACCAGGCCACCATTATTCTTCAACGTGATTTCGTAAAGATTTTTTCCTTCCAATTTTTGACGAACATCAGCATCGTTGAGTTTGTTCTTAAACTCTCCGTAGGCATTGTCTGGTGTGTTGATCATGGTAAACTCTTGAGCACCGTTGCTGAAATCAGTGGCCTTGCCTTTTGAATTTTCAGCTGCCAGATCTCCCTTTTTAGTTTTCACATTTTTGTTCTCAAGATCTTTGGTTTGAGCTTTTACTTTAAACCATTTCACTTCGTCTAATTCCACATCTACATTATCTACTGTATAAAACCAACCGCGCCAAAACCAATCTAAATCAACAGCCGAAGCATCTTCCATCGTTCGGAAGAAATCCGCAGGCTTTGGATGTTTAAACGCCCAGCGCTGCGCATATTCTTTAAAGGCTTTATCGAATAGTTCAGGCTCCATTACTGTTTCACGCAACAGAGTAAGGGCTGCTGCCGGTTTGCCGTAAGCGTTGGGGCCAAAATCGCTACCAAGTATGTTATCCGATTGCCACATGATGGGACGCATCATATTTTTATCGCCACGCATATAACCGGCCATTCCTTTTGGCGAACCCCAATTGATGTTTACATCGGGGTAGCGTTCGCGTTTTGTTTCTCTTTCCAAAAATGAATTGAGTCCTTCATCCATCCAACTCCATTGACGTTCGTCCGAGTTTACAATCATCGGGAAAAAATTGTGACCTACTTCATGAATGATTACTCCCACCATGCCTTCGTAGGTACGTTGTGAATACGTGCCATCTGCTTTTGGACGACCCCCATTAAAACAAATCATAGGATATTCCATGCCTTGGTTAGCGGTGTGAACAGAGTAGGCAGTAGGATATGGATAATCAAACGTACGCTCAGAATAAACCTCCAACGTATTTTTAATTGCTTTCGTAGATTCCTTTGCCCACAGTGGATTTCCTTCTTTTGAATACAATGATTGTGCTAAAGGTGTCTTGTCTCCTACTTTAACGGCCATCGCATCCCAAATAAATTTACGTGAAGTAGCAAAGGCAAAGTCGCGCACATTCTCAGCATAAAAATCCCATGTGCTTTTTTTCTTCGACCGTGACTTCTCAGCTTTTTTTGCTTCATCTTCCGTTACAATAAATACCGGAGCATCAAATGTTTGTTTTGCTTTTTCAAAGCGTTCGATTTGTTGCTTGGTTAAAACATCTTTCGGATTTTGAAGCATGCCACTGGCGCCTACAATATGATCGGAAGGAACGGTGATGCGCACGCGATAATTTCCAAATACCAAAGCAAACTCACCTTGTCCTAAGAATTGTTTGTTTTGCCAGCCCTCATAATCATCAAACACGCACATGCGTGGAAACCATTGAGCGATTGTATAAAGCGCATTTCCGTCTTCGGGAAAGAATTCATAGCCACCACGTTCGCCAAATTTCATTCGATCTTTCTCAACATAACTCCATTCAACTTTGAAGCTATATTTCTCGCCTGTTTTTAAAGTTGCCGGCAAATCAACACGCATCATCGTAAAGTTGATGATGTAGGGAAGATCTTTTCCGGTTGCCGCATCTTTAACCGATTTGATTTTAAACCCACCATCATACCCATATGTATCAGATGCTAATGGAAAATATTTTGTTGGAATAGAATCACGCACCCGATTTGTCTCGGTTTTGTCGGTCATGTTTCCGTTCGAAAGATTATTCTGATCCAACTGCAACCAAACATAGCGCATCACTTCCGGAGCATTGTTGTAGTAGGTAATTGTTTCCTTGCCGGTAATCACCTGAGTGTCTTCATTAAGATCAACATCAATATCGTAATCGGCACGCTGCTGCCAGTAATTTGTGCCGGGTGCACCTGACGCGGAGCGATAACTATTCGGAGTTGGTAATATGTTGTCTAACTGTTCAAATTTTCCTTGCCACTTTTGTTGTGAAAAAAGAGAAGAACTAATGAATAATAAAGCGATTATTGGTAAGTACGTACGCATGGTTACAATTCTAATTTTTTGGATTCCCAAAAATAGGAAGACGAACCGGATTGTATTACCACAGATGAGATTTAATTCGGTAGGATGAGAATTACCCATCTTAATACCTTAATTGAGGGTATATTGAGCAATAAGAAGCCGTTCTTCCTGATTAATCAGAAAGAACGGCCACACTTGATTCTATTGAAGAATTATTTCCCTTTTTTCTTCAACTCATCAAACTTGGTGGGTTGAATTGTTTTAGGAAATGCATTGTTTTCCAGGCTTATGTCAGCAGTTTCTTTTAAAGGATCGATCACTACATTGATCACTTCCTTGTCTTTTGCAAAGACCTTTGTCACTTTGGTTTCATTCAAACGCCAGATTTCAGCAGGTAGTCTCTCAATTTCTTTACTGCCGTCTTTAAATGTCCACTCAATAATTACGGGCATAATCAATCCACCTTTGTTAGAAAGAGTTATCTCATAGAAATTTTTTGTTTCCATTTTTGAGATCACTGCTTTGTCATCTAACCGATTTGCAAACTCACCATAAAAACGATTGTCGGTAGGAAGAACACTGAAGTATTGAGGGCCTTGACTAAAGTCAGCAGGTTTATTGCCATCACTACCTTTAGAAGCCAAGTCACCTTTTGTTGCAGTCTTTGTTTTGTTCTCAACAGTTGCCTGATCCTTGCGTACTTTAAACCATTTCACATCATCCAGTGACATATCACAATTGTCGGTCGTATAAAACCAGCCGCGCCAAAACCAATCTAAATCAACAGCCGATGCATCTTCAAGTGTGCGGAAAAAATCTGCTGGCTTAGGATGTTTAAACGCCCAACGTTGCGCATATTCTTTAAATGCCTGATCGAAAAGTTCTGGTCCCATTACCGTCTCACGTAGAATGTTTAAAGCAGTCGCACATTTTGCATATTGCTCGTTTCCAAAATTAGATCGCACCACAGATTCTGAATTAACCATCAAGGGTCTTTGCAAATCAGCATTGCCTTTCATATAAGGAACAATATTAGCAGCTGGTCCGCGACCAATTGGTTTGTCAGGATAGTTTTCTACTTCGGTACGATACTGAACAAAGGTGTTTACACCTTCATCCATCCAGGTTGTTTGGCGTTCGTCATTGTTGATAATCATAGGAAAAAAATTGTGACCCACTTCGTGAATGATTACACCAATCATTCCCCACTTGGTACGATCGGAATATTTGCCATCTTTATCAGGTCTTCCATGATTGAAACAGATCATAGGATATTCCATTCCCAACGATGCTGCATGAACTGAAGTTGCATGCGGATATGGATAGTCGATGGTGTACTTTGAATACGTTGAGATCGTATTCTTTACAGCGATGGTTGATTCCTTTTCCCACAACGGATTTCCTTCTTTAGGATAATACGACATAGCCAATGGGGTGTTGTTACCAATCTTCACAGCCATTGCATCCCAGATAAATTTACGGGAAGCAGCAAAGGCAAAGTCACGCACGTTTTCTGCTTTAAATTTCCAAACCTTCTTTTCTTTTGATTTTGTTTTTTCACGTTGCACAGCTTCTGCTTGGGTACAGATAACAACGGGTTTATCAAATGTTGTTTTTGCCTTTTCGAAGCGTGCATATTGATCTGCGGTAAGCACTTCTTTTAAATTTTGAACCATACCTGTTCCGCCTGCAATAAAATCGGAAGGGAGCGTAAGGTTAACATCATAGTTTCCGAATGACAACGTAAACTCACCTTGTCCTAAAAATTGTTTGTTCTGCCAACCCACCACATCGTCATACACACACATGCGTGGAAACCACTGTGCGATGATGTATAAATAATTTCCATCTTCAGGAAAATACTCCATACCACTTCGTCCATCGTTAGGGGTTGCATTCTTCATGCGGTCGTTGATGTTGAATGCCCATTCTATGGATAAAGACATTTTTTGTCCAGCTGCCAATGTCTTGGGAAGATCAATGCGCATCATAGTTTGATTGATCGTGTAAGACAATGTTTTACCAGAAGCGTCTTTCACCGACTTAATTTTAAAACCCCCATCGAAATCATCTAATGCTAATGAAGCCGACAAAGATTTTGCGTCCACTGAATCCTTAATAGAATTGTTGCTAGACTTAATTGTATTATTTCCTTTAGCGTTGATGTTTTGATCAAGCTGTAACCAAAGATATTTAAGTGCATCAGGAGAGTTGTTGTGATACGTGATTGTTTCTGAACCCGTAATACTTTGCGTATCATCATGGAGTTCGGCATTGATTAAATAATCTGCTTGCTGTTGCCAATACTTGGCACCGGGAGCACCAGAGGCCGAGCGATATTCATTAGGTGTTGGAAGCAATTGATCAAGTTGCTCAAACTTTCCCTTCCAATCTTGTGCTGCAAGCGGCATGGCGAGCACAATACATGCAATGGTTATTAACTTATTCATAGTGTTTAATTTTCAATTTTGAGGACTTCAAAAATAAGGATCATAATCCTAAATAAGGATACACTCATCAATTATTACAAGAAGCAATAAAAAAGCCCCATGAGTGGGGCTTTTTGACTATCTGATTAGGTGACTATTATTTTCCTTTCTTCTTTAATTCATCAAATTTACTCGGAGCAACAACCTTAGGAAATACGTTGTCCTCCATGCTGATGTCAGCCGTCTCTTTTAAAGGATCGATTACAATGTTTACAACCTCTTTATCTTTTGCGAAGACCTTAGTTACTTTGGTTTCGTTGAGGCGCCAGATTTCTGCAGGCAATCGTTCTATTTCCTTACTTCCATCTTTATACGTCCATTCAATAATTACCGGCATTACTAATCCCCCTTTGTTGGTGAGTGTGATCTCATAGAAATTTTTGTTTTCCATTTTTGAAATCACAGCCTTATCATCCAAACGGTTTGCAAACTCTCCATAGAAGCGATTATCAGTTGGAAGAACACTAAAGTATTGTGGCCCTTGACTAAAGTCTGACGGTTTGCCCTCACCACCCTTATTATTGCCTGATGCAAGATCTCCTTTTGTTGCAGACTTTGTTTTATTTTCGAGTGTTGCCTGATCTTTCCGAACCTTAAACCACTTCACTTCATCCAGCGACATGTCAACATTATCAGTTCCATAGAACCAACCTCTCCAAAACCAATCCAAGTCAACAGCTGATGCATCTTCCATGGTACGGAAAAAATCAGCAGGCTTAGGATGTTTGAACGCCCAACGTTCAGCATATTCTTTAAAGGCCTTATCAAATAATTCGGGCCCCATTACTGTTTCGCGCAGAATGAAGAGTGCGGTGGCTGCTTTTGCATATTGTTCGGAACCAATAGCAACTACATTCTCACCACTTGTCATTAACGGACGCATAATTGATTTGTCGCCTTTCATAAAAGGTACGATGCCAGCGGGTCTTCCGCGGCTCCAATCAAGATTTGGATAGCGTTCCATTTCAGTAAGTAATTGAACGAAGCTATCAACTCCTTCATCCATCCAGGTTGTTTGACGTTCGTCATTATTGATAATCATAGGGAAGAAGTTATGGCCTACTTCATGAATAACAACTCCTAACATGCGCTGTAGCGTTTGATCTGTATAGGTTCCATCTTTTGCGGGGCGGCCAAAGTTGAAGCAAATCATGGGATACTCCATACCAATTGATGCAGCATGCACAGATGTTGCTTGCGGATACGGAAAATCAACGGTGTATTTTGAATACACTTCAAGCGTATTTTTTACCGCTAGTGTTGATTCCTTCTCCCACAATGGATTGCCTTCTTTAGGATAATATGACATAGCAAGCGGTGTTGTCGTTGCAAGCTTTACAGCCATAGCATCCCAAATAAATTTGCGGGAAGATGCAAAAGCAAAGTCGCGCACGTTGGTGGCTGCAAATTGCCAGGTCTTTTTTTCTTTTGATTTTATTTTCTCTTTTGCTGTAGCTTCTGCTTGAGTTACAATGACAACGGGCTTGTCAAAGGTTGTTTTTGCTTTCTCAAAACGTTCTATCTCAGTTTTAGTAAGTACTTGTTGTGGATTTTGAATCATACCGGTGGCCGCAATAATGTGATCAGCAGGCACCGTGATAGCGACTTTATAATCCCCGAAAGGAAGTGTAAATTCTGACCGACCTAAGAATTGTTTGTTCTGCCAACCCACCACATCATCATACACACACATACGTGGAAAAAACTGTGCGATGGTATATACGTAATTGTCATCATCAGGAAAGTATTCATACCCACTTCGTCCGCCCTGAAAATTTCGATCGTTAATGTTGTGAGACCACGCTACTTGAAACGTAACTTTCTCCCCCGACTTTAAAGGCTGCGGTAAATCAACCCGCATCATAGTCTTGTTGATAATAGTTTTTAATGGCTTACCACCAACATCAGTTACGGATTTTATTTTATACCCACCTTCAAAATCATAAAGACTAAACTGGCTCGCCATTGATTTTGCGGAAGATGAATCGCGGACAGAACTTGGAGCAGTCTTTCCGGTATTGCTTTCCTGATCAAAAAGATTTTGGTCCAACTGCAACCACAGATATTTCAATACATCCGGTGAATTGTTGTGATAGGTAATTTTCTCAGTTCCTGAAATACTTTGGTTGAGATCATTTAATTCAACAGCAATTTCGTAATCCGCTTTTTGCTGCCAATACTTTGGGCCCGGTGCTCCAGAGCCGGTGCGATACTCATTTGGAGTAGGTAGCGTTTGATCAAGCTGCTCAAACTTTCCTTGCCATTGGGGCGATTCCTGTGCCATTGACATCATAGTGCCAACCATGAAAAGTATTAGTAAAATGTGTTTCATAATTATTTGTTTACTGATTAACTAAAATATGTTCCAATTACAGAGCTACAAATTACTTTTTATTGCTTTTCATTTTACTCTGTGTTCTCTGTGGTTAAAAAAAGAATTCGTTACCAAAAAATGCGATCCTTCATGAGCACCAAGGCGATTCCCGCAATAGCGGATGAAAGAACAAACCTTAAATCTCTACGCTGAACTTTCGCTAATTCCACCAAAATAAAACTGATTCCTAGAAAGATAACAACCACTATTATCTGACCCATCTCCAAACCAAGATTAAAGGCGAAAAGCGGGGATACAATACTCTCTTGCTTGCCCAGCAATGCTCTTAGGTAATTAGAAAAACCAAGGCCATGAATCAATCCAAAAAAGAGCGCAA
The DNA here is from genome assembly GCA_963787095.1 of uncultured Cytophagales bacterium. Taxonomy (GTDB): domain Bacteria; phylum Bacteroidota; class Bacteroidia; order Cytophagales; family Cyclobacteriaceae; genus ELB16-189. The sequence goes on from CAWBCB010000039.1 coordinate 61,434, forward strand.
ACACATAGTTGATTTGAATGCGTGTTTTACTTTGCGCTGTTTCTTTCTTAAAAAGATTAGCGACAGCGGTAATAAAAATAGTGAGTGGAATCAGAAACTCAATTGCATCCGTTTGCACGTTGATAATATTTAATGTTGCCAACGCGAGTGTAATGGAATGACCAATGGTAAATGCAGTTACCAGAATTAAGATTTTTCTCCAATCACTGATAAGATACACTGCGCAAAGTGCCAGCACAAACAAAATGTGATCATATCCATTCACATAATCCAGAATGTGATCTTTACCCAAGCCAAAGTACAATGCAAACTCGCTCATTTAATGCCTTTTTTGAAACACACAAGTATAAACCTAATTTTGATTTAGGACAATTAGAAGTAATTTTGACGGCACGATTTTCGTGAGCCAATAAGCATGATAACACTCTTCTATTCTTTCCTTCTGTTTCTTCACCCCATTCACCTCTCGGTTTCTGAAATTAACTACAGCGAAAAGGATAAAGCATTACAAATTACTTCGCGCATTTTTTTAGATGATCTTGAATTATCAATTCAGAAGCAGCTTAATAAGCCTGGTCTTGATTTGTTGGAGCCTGGCAAAGATTTTACAGCTGAGAAACTTATCGGTGATTATGTTCTTCAGCATCTTTCTGTAAAGCTTGATGGCAAAATTCAGAAGTTAAATTTTCTTGGTTTTGAACGGGAAGATCCTGCAGTTATCTGCTACATCGAAATCGAAAATGTAAAGAAATTTAAAACCATTGAAATCAAGAATGATGTCATTATGGAAACTCATAATGATCAATCGAACCTGGTTCATGTAACATACAAAGGACCTGTAAAGAGTTTGCGGCTTGTACGCGAGAAGCCTGCAGACAATCTCACCTTCAATTAAAAAATACACTTAACCAAAATAGTATGCGTCAGAAAATTGTTGCTGGTAACTGGAAAATGAACAAGACTCTTGAAGAAGCTGGTATTTTAACTTCAGAATTGATGGGTCTTGTAGCTGATGAAGTAAAAGGAAATGTGAAAGTTGTGTTATGTACACCGTTTCCATATTTGTACCCGGTGAAACAACAACTTGGTAGCAATGCAAGAATTTCTGTAGGTGCACAAAATTGCAGCGAACACGATTCAGGTGCCTACACAGGCGAGACCTCTGTTGCCATGTTAAAATCAATGGGCATACCGTATGTGATCATAGGGCATAGCGAGCGTAGGCAATATTTTGGTGAAGATGGAGCTTTGTTAGCAACCAAAGTTGATAAAGCCTTGGCACAAGGATTAACGCCTATCTTTTGCTGTGGTGAGCCGTTGGAGGTGCGTGAGAAAGGGACGCACGAACAATTAGTAAAACATCAAGTGGAAGAAAGTCTTTTTCATTTAAGTGCAGAAGCACTACAGAAAGTGGTTATTGCCTATGAACCCGTATGGGCCATTGGCACTGGAAAAACTGCTACCTCGCAACAAGCGCAAGACATGCATGCCGTTATTCGAAAGCACATTGCTTCTAAGTATGGAGCGGCTGCTGAAAACATTTCTATTCTGTATGGCGGAAGTGTGAAAGCTGATAACGCAAAGGAACTTTTCGCTTGCGCGGATGTAGATGGCGGACTGGTGGGTGGGGCTTCGCTAAAGAGCAGAGAGTTTGTGGAAATTGTAAAAGCAATTTGAAAATTTGATGATTAGTAGATTTGAAAATTTATTTGTACGGTTCATTTTCAAATCATCAAATTAGCGCATCATCAAATTAATCAATTATGTATTCCACTCGTCTTCAAGTAATATGTGATCCGGAATTTTCAGAAATACTAATGGCTGAAATTGCCGAAGCCGGATTTGATACGTTTATGGAAATCGAGTCAGGATTTGAAGCCTATGTGGAAGGTGATGCATTCGATCAATGAATTGCTAAGTCAATTAAAGGAGAAGTATAACCAAGTCAATCCATTACAATTTTCACTCGCACAAATTCCAAAGCAAAACTGGAATGAAGAATGGGAGAAAAATGTAGAGCCAATAATTGTAGATGATCGTTGCCTGGTGCGCGCGGCCTTTCATACCATCGAAAAGAAATATCCTTACGAAATTATCATCACTCCAAAAATGTCGTTTGGTACAGGCCATCATCAAACTACGCACTTGATGATCAGTCGCCAGATGAAAATGGATCATAAAAATAAACGAGTGATGGATGCCGGGTGTGGTACCGCTATTCTTTCCATTATGGCATCCAAGCTTGGCGCGAAGGAAGTGGAGGGGTTTGATATTGATGAGTGGAGCGTAACGAATGGCGTTGAGAATGCGGAAAATAATTCGTGCTCATCCATCCACATTCAATTAGGAACAATTGAAGAAGTAAAATTGACAGGAAAGTTTGACATCATACTGGCCAACATCAACAAAAATATTTTGCTCGCAGAAATGCATCACTATGCTTCATATTTAGAAAAAGGAGGATTGCTTCTGCTCAGTGGTTTTTATGTTCAGGATATTGACGATCTTAATAAGGAAGCGGCTAAGTATAAACTAAGTGAAGTAGCCCATGATGAGCGCGAGAGTTGGGCGTGTTTGCTGCTCGAAAAGCATTAATTTAAATTCTTACCTTTGCTATGGCTACTTTATAGCCTCTCTAGTCATAAATAAATCTTATCTTATAAGCATGATAAGCAAGGAAATATTAAAAAAGGAAGTTGACAATTTACCTGATAATCTTCTAGATGAGGTTTACGCATTGTTGCGTAAAATTATTACCAGAAAAAGTAATTCCGATTCTGAACAGGCAATTCAAAAACTGAAGAATAGTATTAACAAATTCACTCCAGATTTTCTAAGCAATAGAAATGAGATGGGGGATCAGAGGCGCGAATCTTTTGATGAATGAATTATCTACTTGACACTAATATTTGTATTTACCTGATTAAGAAAAAGCCTGAGTCAGTTTTTAAAAGATTGCAAGAAATTACCCTCGACAAAATATTCATATCTTCAATAACTGTAGCCGAATTACAGTATGGGGTAAGAAAAAGTGCATATCCTGAAAAGAATAAAATTGCCCTTGATGAATTCTTAAAAGTATTTAATGTCTCAAGTTTTGATACGGAGGCCGCAATTGAATATGGAACTATTCGTTCTTCCCTCGAGAAAAAAGGAACTCCAATTGGTCCACTCGACACATTAATAGCTGCGCATGCCAAAAGTCTTGGAATGACATTAGTTACAAACAATCCTAATGAGTTTAAAAGAGTGGAAGATTTGGTTGTGGAGAATTGGGTGGAATAAAGCACAGATTAGCACATTCGCCATTTATTTACGAATTTCAAGGTTTTTGGCCCCGTGAAGCAGGTTTTAACCTACATTATTGCCGTTCTACTATCAACCGCTGGCGCATTCGCCCAGTCGGCAGTCGACTATAGCCACAGTTTTCAGGATAGCGTTCGTCTTGTTTTGGAAAATACCAAGGCCAATGATGCCATGGCGGTAGGAGCCGCGTTCCAAACTGCCTGGAGTGGTTTAGGCCCTGATCAACAACAAGTAATTCGCAGTCAGGCACGCTTGATGAAGAAGAAGAGATACAAGCTGAGCCCTCACTTTGTTAATTATTATGGCGCGATTGCTTCCGCAGTTTCTGTTGAACAAACAGATCCAACCCGGCTTTCAAATTATTTAACTGTTGCCGGAAAAGTTATTGAGAAAGACAATATCAATCAGGCACACATCTTTTTGCAACTAAGTCGTGATTTCTTTGAACACCGGGCGCTACAACATGAAAAGTTTTTTCAATTGCTCGTGCTCGATGATAACTACAGTTTCGATTACCTCGAACCAGTTTATATTCCGGACACTGTTCAAACCTATTATGATCAACCTGTAGACACCTCATGGTATAATGCTCCCCAATGGCAACAGCCCATCGTTCAACCCGAATTATTTGGGCCGGTGATGACCTTCGATAAACTTTCGTTGAATTTTATTACCCCTTACGATACTGTTTTTCTTCGCAACACAAAAGGTGTCTTTTCCATGCGCGAAAAATTATTTGTGGGTGATGGTGGCCGATTTGATTGGAGTGCAGCAGGATTATCACCCGACTCTGTTTACTACGATCTTAACAAGTTTAATTTTAAAACATCGCAACCGTATTTAAAAGCAGAACAAGGGCGACTCACCTACGTGGGAAAAACAGCGGGTACCGTGCCCGGAGTGTTTGAGTTCAGAAGTCTAAATCATAAAACCCAACAAGCATCATCCTATCCACGCTTTAAATCCTATGAATCGAATCTTAGCCTGTTGGGATTAGGCTCTGATAAGTTGAGGTATACGGGAGGGATAGGGATGCAAGGACGAACGCTTACTAGCAATTCAGTAGATGGAAGACTTGCTACCATTGAGATAAATGGTGAAACAGATAAGAAGTTTAAAGCTATTGCATCTTCGTTTGGATTTCAGGATTCGGTTATCGTGGCGGCTCAAGCGCATATAACTATTTATCAGCAAAATGATTCAATCGTGCATCCTGCCATGGAGCTTTGGTACGATGTTAAAAATGAAAAACTTGTTCTTAATAAAGAGAGAAGTCAGCTGAGGAAGGCGCCATTCTCATCTTCCTATTTTGATATTGAATTTACAGCCGATCGAATCAATTGGGATTTAAAGTCGGATAGCCTTGCCTTCTTTGTGCGAGGCAGCGGCAATGTATCGCCTATGATTATTGAGTCAAATGATTTTTATGATCCTGAAGGGTATCGTCAATTGGCAGGCCAGGGTTTTAACTTTCATCCGCTTGCGCTGATGGTTAATCACGCGAATGAAATCGGTAGTAATGATTTCTATGTGTATGACCTGGTAGTGGAAGGCAAGCGGAGTTTGCAGACAGCAAGAATGGCGGCCGATTTCCTTTCGCAGAAAGGCATGATTGATTATGACGCTCACAATGGAAAGATTCATGTAAAAGACAAAGCCGTAAATTTTGTGCAAGCCGTAAAGGGTTTTGCTGATTACGACAATTTAAAAATTCATTCACTCACCGATACAATCGCTAATGCAATCATCAGTTTTTCAACCGGAAAAATGAATGTGTATGGAGTAGAAGAATTTAATGTGAGTGATTCTTTAAATGTGATTATCAAACCCGATAGTAGTCGAATCACTTTTTTGCAAAATCGCGACATAAAGTTTAATGGTACCATCAACGCAGGTAACTTCGAGATATCAGGAAAAGACTTTACGCTTAAGTACGACAGTTTTTTTATTAACATGAATCATATTGACTCGATTCGATTTTATGTTACTGAAAAGAATGGAACAAGAAGAAGAGTTAACAATGCAATGGTAGGAGCCGACTCAACGGCTGCTGCTGCCGGAGGTATGCAAGCATCCTCCAACAAAACATCGGGAACTTTATTTATTAATCGACCAGATAATAAATCGGGCAAGATAAAATATCCAAACTATCCACGCCTGGATGCAACTGCAGGGGGGGTAATTTATTTTAATCGAAGCGAAGTATTGAATGGCGCCTATGATCAGTCTGTGTTTTTTGTTGTTCCACCATTTAAATTGGATAGTTTAAATGATGCCGACCCAGGCTCCATCAATTTCGAAGGTACATTTGTCACCAGTGGGATGTTTCCAAGTTTCAAGGAAAAGCTGCATACCATGCCCGACAAATCTTTAGGGTTTACACATACTGTTCCTGCCTCGGGCTACCAATTGTATCAAGGCGAAGGAAAATTGTTCGGGGGAATGAGTTTAGATAATGCAGGTATTCGCTCAGCCGGAAGAATTGACTATTTGGCGGCTACTGTTGAGTCGAAAGATTTTGTGTTTTATCCCGATTCAGTGGTTGGGCGCGGTAGCGTAGGTGAGATAAGAGAAAAACAGTTCGGAGCAGCGTACTTTCCGCAAGTAAAGTTGGGCGACTATCAATTGAAATGGTTGCCGAAGCAGGATAAGATGCGAATCAAAAATTTGAAAGAGCCTTTTAGTTTGTATGAGAACACAGCTACACTAGATGGTAATCTTGTTGTTTCAAAAACCGGAGTAGGTGGTGATGGCCGATTAAGTACTCGTGGTTCTGAGGTGCGATCAAAAGAGATGAACTTTTCCGCAAAAGATCTCAGTGCCCGGCATGCGCGCTTTCAAGTGAAAACAGGAAACCCCGATAAGCCTGCATTGGCTGGTAACAATGTGAAGCTGCAATTCAACTTGGATAAAAACTTTGCAACCATTAGCCCTGAGGTTACAGGTGAGGCTGCCATTACCTTTCCGTATGCACAGTTTAAAACTTCTATTCCCGAAGCTCGATGGGATTTGAACACACAAAAAATTGTGATGAACAAAGCAGCGAATGTGCCTTTGGAGGAATCCTATTTTTATACAACCCGTAAGGATTTGGATTCATTGCGTTTCAATGCGGAACGCGCAGAATACGATATTAAAACTCAGCAACTGAAGGTAAGCGGTATTCCTTATATCATTGTTGCCGATGCTAAGATTACTCCAGAAAATAATGAAGTGCTAATTTTGGAGAATGCTAAAATTGGTCAACTAAAAAACACAGTTATTATTTTAGATACGCTCAACGGCTATCACAGACTTACCGAAGGCGTGGTTGATATTATTTCCCGAAAGGAATTTACGGGATATGCTACTTATCAATATGTAAATGCGGTTAACGACACGTTTGCCATTAAGATGACAGACTTTAGGTTGGAACCCATTACAGAACAGACACGGAACAAGAAGCAAAAAGGAATTGCAACCATGCAGACAGTTGCTAATGGTGCGGTAACGGAGTCAAACAACATTTTGGTGTCACCTCGCATTTTTTATAAAGGTGACATGACCATGTATGCTACTAAGCCAGCGTTGCAACTGCGCGGGTTTGTGAAAATGGATTTGAAGAAAATTAAAAACTATGACACCTGGTTGCAGTACACACAAAGTGGTGACGAGAAGGATATTTATTTGAACTTCGATAATTCGGTAACGGAAGAGGGGCGCAAAGCCGATGCGGGTCTTCACTTTGCGGATGACAATGATCTTTATATAACGTTTGTGTTCGACAAGAAAGATCCGAGTGATGAAGATTTTTTTGTGCCCAGTGGCTCACTCTATTTTGATAAGGGAACCGGTGAGTTTAAGATTGAAGATCGGGCAAAAGCGACTGGCGAAAAACTTACCGGAAAAGTGTTTGCCTATAATGAAGACAAACAAGAAGTTCGCTTTGAAGGACCGGTTAAATTTTTTAACGGAAGCAAAGATTTTAATCTGACTGCCTCGGCATTAGGTTCAGGTAATTTGGAGACGAATGACATTAAGATGAACTCATTTGTGATGGTGGATATGAATGTGCCTACCATGGTGTATCAGTTAATGGCATTGAGCATTCAGGATGTGATTAAAAATGAAGGGGTAAAGGAAGAAGGGCTTGGTGACGCAACTGATTTGCTTTATAAGATTGCCGACTTAGTAGGTGAAAAAGTGGTAAAGGATTATGAACAGCGATCGTTACAGAATTATGTTTCTCTCTCTACGGTACAAGGCTTAGTAAAGCCGATTGTTCTTTCAAACACAGATTTAAAGTGGTCGGAGGAAAATAAATCTTTTTATAGCCAGGGTAATTTAGGCCTTAGCCACATGGGTCGCTACGATATCAACGGAGCCTTTGAAGGTTTTATGGAAATTAAAAAGAGCGAAGATGGAGCTCCTGTGTTTCATTTGTTTATCAAAGCTTCGCCCGATGCATGGTTTTATTTTGGGTTGGAAGATAATCGCGTGTTGATTCATTCTTCGCTAGAGTCTATTAATGATCTACTCATCAAGAAATCAAATGCCAGCAAGGCTAAAATAGGCGAGTTGGTTTACATTCCGGGTTCTACGGAGGAAACATTGGCCTTCATTAACCGCTTTCGGCAAACGTATTATGGGTTGGAAGCACCTTATGATCTTATGAGTGGTAGCTCAGCCGCAAAAAAGAAAGAGAAGAAAAAGGAAGAAGAGGATGATGGGTTTTAGTGCCTTAAGTTCTGAATTTGAGCGTTCATTTTTTAGAATGATATTAACATACCTCTTTTTGTTGAGATTTGATTTTAGAACAATCCAATTGATGAATTAGGATAGATATTTTTCCATATTCTACATATTATTTGGAAAGTGTTTTGATATTCATATTTTGTTAAGAGATTCTTCCTTACCACTAACGATATTCTTCAATGATTATATCATTATTAATAATTGCACTTCACATCTATACTTTTGTAGATGCTTTTGGTAACATCAATAGCACTCGAAACGGAGTTTTTCGAATGGTGTTAGTGTTCATACCAGTAGTTGGGCCATTAATTTATTTTCTCCTAAAAACAAGCGAGGCTATGCCAGAACAACACATTCAGCGCAACGCGAGGTGGAGGCCGAAACTTGTTCGACTGGAGTTTGAGCCGTCGGCACCGATGATTTAGCCTTCTGCTGTGTATTTGTTCTCGGTTTCAGACGAACTACGAGGCCTTCATCCTCAACAATCGGGCTCTGTCTCCTTACTTTCGCTTCTTTGATCGCTCTGATGTCACTCGCAGGTTGTTGTTGCGGTCGATGCCCATCCCAGAACTCATAGTTAATTTGATTGGGATTCCTGTAAAATTCGCTCGCAAGTGGGTTGCATCTTACTCGATTTGGAGAAAAGTTTCTAAGCTCTAGTCCGTTGATATCAGACGCCCGCGAAAGCGCCACGTAGGTCTTACCTCAGCAGAACACCGAGCAGCCGCATTTTCCGCCACAACGTAATCCAGCGTCAACCCCTGAGACTTGTGTGTTGTAATCGCGTACGCCAGCTTCAGGGGCACTGCAACTCGTGTACAACACCCCATTCCCACCATTCTTGCCTGAAATGTAGTCGGCAAGATCAGTTTCTTGGCACCATCGGCAAATTGAACCAGCGGATACTCCATAATCCCAGGCAAGAGCGGTGCATCTGTCTTCGATGGCGCCTTTCGAAATCCAAGAACTTTACCGCGGCTACCATTTGCCCGCCGTAAATTGTTTCTTCCGTCCATTTCGTTTTTTATGAGCATGACCTGTGCCCCCAACTTGAGCTAAGTTCTGATTCCGCAATACAGTTCTTGAAAAAGGAACTAGCCTTAAGCTGGTCTTCGGCCCATTTCCCCGCTCCTCGTTCCTTCTCGACGGTATCCAAAGCATCGTAGACTACCGGATCCCTGGGAAGTTGT
>CAWBCB010000040.1:0-4194 GCA_963787095.1 uncultured Cytophagales bacterium
CACCGCTTACATATCTTCAGATTCTTTTCAGAATTTCTTCTTTAACTTGCACATACTGTACAAGACTTCTTGCAGTGCCAATACGAAAATCAATTGCATTCATGCTTCTCTCTATTACCCTTTTGGGGAGTGTAATGGATTTGCATGATTTCGTGAAACTTCCGAGGTTGATTGAGCATTTTCAGCAACATAAAATAAAAAATGCAGCTGTTTCATTTTATGATTTTCTAAATCTCCATTATGGATCGGAAGCCGAACGTCATGATAAAGAAGAACATCAGGAGCATGAAGATCTTCCATTCAAATCACCCGACTGCACATTTGCCCACACAGTAAGTTTGATTCCGGTGTTTCATGCGCCTGAAATTTCAACGCTTGATTGCAATGTGTCTTATTCAAACTTCTACCAATCCACCTTCTCGTTTGATTATAGTCAATTTATTTGGCAGCCACCACGAGCATAATAATCGATTACTACTATTTGCCGCTGAGCTTTGCAAGCAGTAGAAGATAGATTCCCATTCATTATACGTTTACAATTTTTTAAGCCGAAGTAACTATTTACTTCGTTTGATTAAAATAATTTATGTTAAATAAAATCATTGAGTTTTCGGTACGCCAAAAGTTAATTATCGGACTATTTGTGGTAGGTCTCATTGGCTTTGGTACCTATGAATTTACTCGACTGCCTATCGATGCAGTTCCGGATATCACCAACAATCAAGTACAAATAATCACGTCTGTTCCATCTTTAGGCGCTGCCGATATTGAACGGCTTATTACGTTTCCTATTGAACAAGTAAACAGTAATATTCCAGGTCTTCTTGAGATTCGTAGCTTTTCAAGATTTGGATTATCGTTGGTTACCATTGTTTTCAGTGATGATACCGATGTGTATTGGGCTCGTCAACAAGTTGCAGAACGTCTTCAAATTGTAAAAGATGAACTTCCAAAAGGTCTTGGCATACCCGTATTAGCCCCGGTTACTACAGGGTTGGGAGAAATTTATCAATACGTTGTTAAAGCAAAAAGTGGATACGAAAGCCGAATAGATATTACTGAACTGAGAACAATTCAGGATTGGATTGTAAGGCGACAACTTCTTCGTGTTTCAGGCGTGGCGGATGTGAGCAGCTTTGGAGGTAAGCTAAAGCAATATGAAATAGCCATTGATCCGAATAAGCTGAAATCATATGGACTATCGGTAAGCGATGTTTTTAGTGCGCTGGAAAATAATAATCAAAACACAGGTGGTGCTTACATAGAGCGAAAAGCAACTGTGCTATACATTAGAAGCGAAGGACTAATTGGTAATCTTTCTGATATCAGTAGCATTGCCGTAAAACGAACCATAAATGGTACACCTCTTTATATCAAAGATGTAGCTGAGGTGCGGATAGGAAATGCAATTCGGTATGGCGCAATGACTTACAATGGTGAGGGAGAAGTTGCGGGGGCTGTAGTGATGATGTTGAAGGGTGCAAATAGCAGTCTCGTTATTAAAGCGGTTAAGGAAAAAATCGAACAGATTAAAAAGATCTTGCCGGAAGGGGTTGAAATAGAACCTTTTTTGGATAGAAGTAAGATGGTTAACAATGCTATTGGCACCGTTGAAAAAAACTTAATGGAGGGTGCCTTAATTGTTGTTTTTGTACTTGTCCTTTTTCTTGGAAATTTCAGAGCAGGCATATTAGTAGCTTCAGTCATTCCACTTGCTATGCTCTTCGCGGTAATCATGATGAATTTTTTTGGAGTGAGTGGAAATCTAATGAGTCTCGGTGCACTTGATTTTGGATTGATTGTAGATGGAGCTGTAATAATTGTGGAAGCGGTGATGCATCAACTGACTCATGGAAAAAAATTCAACACACTTACTGCGCTAAATCAAAATGAAATGGATGGCGAAGTAAAACATGCTGCGGGAAGGATGATGAATAGTGCTGTGTTTGGACAAATCATCATCCTAATCGTGTATCTACCCATCTTCAGTTTACAAGGTATTGAAGGAAAAATGTTTAAACCCATGGCTCAAACGGTAGCCTTTGCCTTAATAGGGGCATTTATTCTTTCACTCACCTACATCCCAATGATGAGTTCAATTTTTCTTAGTAAAAGTGTGAAACACAAGAGAAATATTTCCGACATCATGATGGAAAAGATAGAAAGCGCTTATAAGGCCTCCTTGGAAAAAGTGTTAGGTTTTCCTAAAACAGTGGTGCTGGCGGTAATCACATTATTTATGAGCGCCCTTATTACACTTTCATTCCTTGGCGGTGAATTTATACCGGCCTTGGAGGAAGGTGATTTTGCCGTTGATACGCGTGTCCTTACCGGAAGCAATCTGTCTGTTTCGATTGATGCTACCCTGAAAGGAGAAGAAATTCTTCTCGAAAATTTTCCTGAGGTAATTAAGGTGGTGGGTAAAATTGGTAGTGGTGAAGTACCAACTGACCCAATGCCTATTGAGGCCAGTGATTTGATGGTGATTTTAAAAGATAAAAGTGAATGGACTTCTGCAACTACGTTTAATGAACTCGCTGAAAAGATGGGGAAAGCGTTGGAGGCTATCCCAGGTGTTACGTTTGGTTTTCAGTATCCTGTTCAGATGCGATTTAATGAATTAATGACAGGAGCCCGACAAGATGTAGTGTGTAAAATTTTTGGTGAGAATCTAGATTCACTTGCTCACTATGCAAACAAACTAGGAAACATTATCAACACCGTAGATGGAAGTGCTAACTTGTATGTAGAAGCCGTAGGCGGAATGCCTCAGATTGTTATAAAATATAACCGAGCAGCTATTGCTCAATACGATGTAAATATTTCTGAGATTAATAGAATTGTTAATACTGCTTTTGCAGGCCAAAGCACAGGGCTGGTATACGAAGATGAAAAGCGATTCGATCTAGTTGTGCGCATGGAAGGCGAACAACGAAAGGATATTAACGATGTTCGGAATTTATTAATTCCATCCCCACAAGGAAGTCAAATACCATTAAGTCAATTAGCTGAAGTTGAAATTGAAGAGGGGCCTAATCAAATTCAACGTGAAGATGCTAAACGTAGAATTATTATTGGCTTTAATGTGCGTGGCCGCGATGTGCAAACAATTGTAAATGAGTTACAGAAAAAAGTAGAATCTCAAATAAAATTTCCGGCAGGATATTATGTAACATATGGTGGTGCTTTTGAAAATCTTAATGCAGCAAAAAAAAGATTAAGTATTGCAGTGCCGGTATCGTTACTGCTAATTTTTGTCATGCTCTATTTTGCTTTCAGTTCGGTTAAACATGGATTGCTAATCTATTCTGCAATTCCACTTTCGGCAATAGGAGGAATTTTTGCACTTGCTACACGAGGAATGCCATTTAGTATAAGCGCAGGGGTTGGGTTTATTGCATTGTTTGGTGTTGCTGTGTTAAATGGAATCGTGTTAGTGGCTGAATTTAACAGACTGAGAGCGGAAGGCATGGATAGCCTTAACCAAATTGTAATTTCAGGAACTAAAGTCAGGCTACGCCCTGTGTTGATGACAGCACTTGTTGCATCACTTGGATTCTTACCGATGGCACTGAGCAATGGAGCCGGTGCGGAGGTTCAAAGGCCATTAGCTACTGTAGTTATTGGTGGTTTGTTGATTGCAACGCTTCTCACTTTATATGTGCTACCGGTATTATATATACTCTTTGAAACCAAATTAGGAAGACGTAAAAAGAGAATGAAACCAACTGTAGCCTTGTTGGTATTTGCTCTCGTGGCACTTTCACTTCCTGAAGCAAAAGCACAAACGCCTATTACGGTTGAGGCTGCTATTGACACCGCATTGGTTAATAATTTATTGGTTAAGAATGAGCGATTAAAAGCGGAGTATCAAAAGCAACTTATAAAGTCAGGGGCAAATCTGCCACAGACGAATGTTATCGGTGAGTACGGTCAGATTAATAGTGCGCTTTCCGACAATCGTTTTGTGATCAATCAAAACATAAATTTTCCATCTGTTTATTCCAATCAAAAATCTGTTTTAAGAGAAGAGTGGCGCAGTAGCATGTTGAATGTTGCAGTAAAAGAAGCAGAGCTAACCCGTAACGTTTCGCAGGTTTATTATATGCTTGCCTTTTTGCATCAAAAGAAAAAACTACTTCAGCAGAATGATAGTTTGTATAATGAGTTTTTGAAAAAGGCTAATCTACGCTT
>CAWBCB010000041.1:0-6944 GCA_963787095.1 uncultured Cytophagales bacterium
TATTGATAGGGCAATGATGTTTCAGGATCAAACAACCGAAGATGTAACTCGGCATCCCACATAACCGTAAGAGCCGCCTTTAGTTTAGCACGAACAGATTGAACAAAGAATGTTGCCACCTCTCCATCATCGTGATTGTGTGCAAATGCTGCAAGCGGATCTTCTTTTGCATTGGGATCGGTTGATCCACCGTGATCATGCCCACCGGGGGCTGCTTTTTTGTCGGCCACTAGATTATGTTCATTCTCTTTATCATGCGCATGTCCGAATTTTTCAATGATGCTTTCCGTTGATTCATCCTCGTGATCGTCAACTTCTACTTTCCCTATGGCACCTTCAAACTCTTCGCCTAAAAATTGTCCGTAACGCAAGCGCAGCACTTTTTGATCGTACCCCAACTCATTACTGGTTGAGTTGAATTCTTGTTTGCTGATTTTTTTCCGATCCTTCAATAATTTTTCTGAATCAATAATGATCTGGCGCTGACTTCGGAAATACTCAGGCATCAGATCCACTCCCAACCCTTCATCTTCCACATATGTTGTGGTGGTTGTATCTTGAAGTGCAATGAAAAATGTTTCAGTGCGATTGTAATTATGAACAGGAAGTTTGTTGTCAAATGCTTCTACATAAAAATAGAGTTCATCACCAGGCTCAAGACCTAATTTGTTTAGATTTAAGGTAATCTCACCTTGGATATCTTTTCCTGAAATTTTTGTAGGACTATCAAAACGCAAGCGCTCTTCCCGAAATTTTACAGATTCACCACTGCCTTTACTTACAGTTGCAATGATGGATGCGTCACTCAATCCGTAGTCATCGCGTAACGTTGACTTTACATTGACTAAGAGTTTATCAGAAAAAGAAAGTTGTGTAAACTGATTCAGATTGTCGATAGACAGTTTTGGAACCTGATCTTTTACGACTTCTATTTTATAATAGTCTGATGTTACAATCTCATTCTGATCTTTCCATTGCACCTGATAAAAACCAGATTCGGATATTTCACTTCTCGTAGAGAAATTCAACAAATCACTCGACTTCATCGTAACAGAGTCTTTTCCTGAAAGCAGAATTTTTGCTTCTTCCACCGTTGAGGAAAAAGTTGCAGTCCAGGTAACTCGACTTCCTTCAGGAATGATTATGCCAGGCGTTTCTGCTGTAAAGGGTTTGATGGAAGTATACTCTGGAGGTGTAATTTGAATAGTAAGCTTGTTGATAATGGCAATGGTTGGTTCTGCATTTCCTGTAATGTTTTCTAATGGAGATTCGAAATGAGAATCTCTGCCAACTATTGGTTTTGGGACAAAGGCAGTTAGTCCAAAGTAGAAAATGACACCCGCTGTGAAGACTATCGCAGATTGAAGTATCGAATTGGGAAGTTTTATTTCCGGATACAGTACATTAAACTTGACAAGTGTTTTTTGAAGTTGGAGCTGTTGTAACAGATTGAGACTTGAGTTATCCTTTAAAAACAAATCCGCACTTTCTTCTAATTGTGGATAGTGTTGATTCAGAAATTGAATGAAGGCTGTATGATTTAGAGAAAGTAGTTTGTAATGAATAGTGCGCTCAGATGCTACAATCAATCCAGTCATGGAAGCGATACCAATTTTCCATTCTAATTGAGCAGTGAATAAACCCGTGAAAGCATAAGTCAATAAAAAGGCAGCTACTGAGTAAAGCACGATTTCCAAGGATCGCGTAAGCAAATAGCGTCTCTTTAAATTCTGAATTCGATTATGTGCTTCTTGTATACTCATTGCTTTCGTGCGTAGGCAACAATTCGTTCTGTTATTAAAACCAATAAGAAGAAAAGAATGAGATATTGATTTGGCGGTTGTGGAAGTATTCCGGCTTTTAATGTTGATGCATCTCCTGCGCCAGAGACGATTACAGAATCAGGAAGCATTCGGTTATCAAACTGCTCAAGTTTATTTGTTAATGCATGATCAGCAAGCAACAACGAAGCAAGTTGTAGCGTAAGATTCTCTTTGCGTGCTACATCAATAGTTAATCGTTTGCCAATCACCCATTGAGTTGAATTCTTCTGACGGATCAATAGATTTGAAGGTTGAGGTTTTAAAACCACACTCTTGACAGAATCAAAATTTGGAATGTCTGAATCAGCGAGCCAGAATATCCAGTCTGCGGAGCCGGGCGATTGAGATGGCGTAATTTCAGTTATCGAAAACTCCACTGGAATTGTTTTCTGAATTGCATTTAGTGCGGCTCTAATAATTTGAAAATCTTCCACTCGACCTTCATCTTGAACGATTGTGATTTTTAGTTTCTTTATCGGACTGGCCTCTATAGAATCAGCAAGGCTGCTAACCATTTTAGTTTCGAAGTATATTTTATCAGAAGAAGCAAAACCTTGCCGTACTAGAAATTGATTATCCTTTTTCACGGCTTGAAGCACAAATTGATTAGGCTCTGCCGGAATGCTTATCCATGTTACTTCCGGTGTCATCGCTGCCCGAAGGCCACTGAAGTTTTTAATCTTGCTTCGTGAAAAAACAATTGCACTGGCTAGATTTTCGTTTTCAAGTTCTAAAATAATTTTCCAAAAATTTGGCTCCTACAAAACTTGTTTGTTCTTGTGATGGGAATCCGGATTGCAGCCAGCGCCACTCGTACCCATTACTCATCAAACTGTCGGTAATGGTTTTTACCTGGTGCTGATTTTCCAATCCACGCTCCACCAACACCCAACGCTTTGGTCTGGTATCTTTCCAGTGAAAGCCAGCCAGCATTCCAACAAATAGAATAATCAGCAGACAGCGCAGAGCCAGTAGCACAAGTTCATTTAGTTTAATTCCTTTGAATTGTTGTGTACTGGTTTCGCGTAAGTGTCTTAAGCTTCCCATCTTCACCACCTTTCCTTCCTTGCGACTCAACAAATGAATGCCTATTGGAATTGCAAGTCCTGTTAATGCCCAAAGAAATATAGGTTGCGTAATCTGAATCATCTTGCTAATCGCTTACGCACTGCTAAAAAATTTTGTAGCACCAACTCAACGGGTTGATCTAAGTATATCAAATTGTAATTTATCTGTTTCTCTAACATCCACGCCCGCGATTCGTGAAGCCAGTCTTGCATGCGTTGCTGATAATCTTTTTGTTCCGAGAAGGTATCTACCTTGGTTCGCGCTCCGGTTTCCAAATCTTCAAACGTGAACGAACCTTGAAATCCAAACGTAGATTCTTTTCGACCTAACAGATGAAATACAATAACCTCGTTACGCGCAGTCTTCAATCGCGAAATGAATTGATGAATGTCACGGGTTTCGTCATACAAATCCGTAACAAAAATGATCATCTCTTTTCCATGATGATCGAAGAGTTGTTCAATGCCACCGCTCTTTTCCCAGGCGCCTTCACTTTTTACTTTTATAAGCTCTGTAAGAAAGCGTAGAAACTGCTGTTGCTCAAATCTCGGCAACACGGATTTTATTTCCTGATCATTCACTGCATATAATCCGAACGTATCACTTTGTTTTCGGGCGAGATAAGCCAGCGCTGCAATCATTACCCTGGCATATTGTATTTTGCTAACACCCTCTTCTGCGTAAGCCATGGAATGACTTGCATCCAACATAAACTTAACAGTGATGTTGGTTTCGATCTCGGCCTCTTTGATATAATAGCGTTCTGTGCGGGCAAACATTTTCCAATCAAGCTGGCGTAAGTCATCACCCGGTTGATAGCTTCTATATTGACTAAACTCCTGGCCGGCCCCAACGGCTTGACTTTTGTTGCTTCCGCTCATAAAGCCTTCCACAATAATGCGCGCCACTAGCTCAAGTCCACTCACCGTATGGAGTACGGAAGGATTGAGAAGTTCTTTTATGCGCGCGTCAATCATCAGATGCTTTTTCGGATTGAGATGCTTTCCAACAAATGGCTTGTAACCGCATCAGACGTTACACCTTCCGATTCCGCTTTGAAGTTCATAAGAATTCGATGTCGCAATACAGGATAAGCGACATGGCGAATGTCCTCTTGCGTTACCGCGAATCTTCCGCTCAATAAAGCCCGTGCTTTAGCGGTGAGAATCATCGCTTGCCCCGCACGAGGGCCAGCACCCCAGCGCACCCAATCCTGCACAAATTTTACTTCGCTATGAACCGCCCGTGTTGCACGAACTAAATTACTAACCCACTCAACCAACTCCGTGTTGATATGAACATCGCGCACTAACTTCTGAGCTTCTAAAATTTTACTTCCTTCGATTACTTTTTGAATAGCAGCAGGTCGCTTGCCGGTTGTGCTTTCTAATATCGCACGCTCTTCTTCAGCTGTTGGATAACTTACCTTTATATAAAGAAGAAAACGATCTAGCTGGGCTTCAGGTAAAGGAAATGTTCCGGCTTGTTCAATTGGATTTTGTGTTGCGAGAATAAAGAAAGGTCGCTCAAGCGGATAGGTTACGCCTGCATACGTTACTTCAAACTCTTGCATTGCTTCTAACAAAGCAGCTTGCGTTTTGGGTGAAGTACGATTGATTTCATCGGCCAAAATAATATTCGCAAAGATCGGCCCTTTGTTGAATTTGAAAATGCGTTTGCCCGTAGTGTGATCTTCTTCCAGAATTTCTGTACCAATAATATCCGTAGGCATTAAATCCGGTGTAAACTGAATGCGTTTGAATTTTAATTCGATGGCTTCCGATAGAGAACGAATCATCAATGTTTTGGCAAGTCCGGGAACTCCTTCAAGCAAAGCATGGCCGCCTGCTAAAAAAGTAATGAGCAATTGGTCAATGATTTCTTCCTGCCCAACAATTACTTTTTTTATTTCCTGCTTTAACCCGTTTAAGCCGGTAATGATTTCCTGAACTGACTTCTCTACTTCTTTTAACTCACTCATTTGATTTCTTTTTTATTAATTGTCCACAGACCAAAGTTTACAGTCGACTGTTGACTGGTCTGTTTAACTCGTTAAGGCATACATTACAATGTTCACACTAAACCGGGTATTGTCTATCCGGTAAAACCGTTTGTTTCTAAAATCATAATCCCACTCGCACCCATAATCTTTATTACTATATAAAACTCCAATGCGATTGTTTACTTCTATGGCTTTTAAATAATCATGCACAATGTCATCGCCCCAACCATTTAATTCCTGGGCTGTTGTAGGTGGGCCATCGAACTTAAAAAAAACAGAATAAATTGGATGTGTGTTTGGGATTTTCTTGAGTGACTGCGCTCCAAAAATTCGCTCCATCTGCGACTCAAATGATTTGGCAAACAACCCATCAATATCATGATTGCAATCATCCACAAAAACAAACCCTCCATTCTTAATATACTTCTCAAAGTTCTCGCGCTCTTGGGCTGTAAATTCTACCAACTTATGCCCACTCAGGTAACAGAACGGACATCGAAAAAGGTCTTCACTACTTAGCGATACAATGTTCTCGTTAGTGTCGATTTTAAGCGTGGTGTATTCGATTAGTGAGTTCAATACATTAACCGGCATGCGCTGATCCACATCCCAATCGCCCGATTCGTATTGCAGGCGTGTAAAGAAGAACTTATTGCTATCGAAGTGCATACTAATTAAAGTGCAATTTTACTTTTTAAACGATCATTTACAGGCTTATTAGTCCTGAATTATATGAACGGAAATTTTGCAACGTGCGCATAAAAAAAGTCCCCGACTGATTCCGGGGACTTTGATTAGTTACAACTTGAATTTGCGGACGAGCTTAAACGGACTTGGCTATAAAAGAAAATCCTCAACGATTGGTTGAGGATTTATTTAATAATTAAAGAACTGGGTTATGCAAATTTTTGAGTTCGACCAAAATAGAAATACAGAAGTGTACCTAATGGTGGTAAAAAAATAACGGCTAGTGCCCAAAGAATTTTATTATCGAAATTCTTAAACTTCTTTACAAGAATTATATCAAATAGAGCAATCGCTGTGGCAAGCACTGAAATAATAATAATTGTCCATTCTCTTGTTCCAGGCATTCCAAATAATAGGATAGTATTCATAAAAACGCTTTTTAAGTAAACGAATATAATGAGGGTATCTTCTAAAAAACAAAGTCCCCAATCTTTCGATCGGGGACTTTAAAACAAAACAATCAAACAATGTTATACTGCATCCGACAAACTCGAGAACGTAAAGTCGCGAATTTTCATGGCTGGGATCAGAGATCCATCCACACGCATTTGCTTACCCAATGTTTCTAAATTGTTCAGCATAATAATCGGACTTTCGTTAAAGCGGAAGTTTTTAACCGGATGTTTTATTTTTCCATTCTCGATATAGAAAGTACCATCACGTGTAAGACCTGTGTACAATAGTGTTTGCGGATCAACCGCACGTATGTACCAGAAACGAGTTACGAGCACACCTTTTTTAGTGTCTTTGATCATGTCTTCAATAGAAGCAGTGCCGCCTACCATAATTCTGTTTCCCGGAAACGGAGTTGATTCTACATTTTTTTGCGAGGCCCAATAGCGATCATAAAAAAGATTCGACACGACACCGTCTTTAATCAAATCCATTTTTTTACGTGGCTGGCCACCACCACCGCCACCACCAAAGCGGCCACCGCCACCACCACTCCAATTACCAACCGGAACTTCCTCATTCCATGGATCAGTATAGATGTGTACACGCTCATCAACAATTTTTTCGCCCAACTTAGTACCACCTCCTTTTTTAGAAAGATAGCTACGACCTTCATCTGCCTGGCGGGCATTCATGCCACCAATCATTAAACCCAATAGATCAGAAGCAGCATTAGGTTCTAG
Organism: uncultured Cytophagales bacterium; assembly: GCA_963787095.1. Taxonomy (GTDB): domain Bacteria; phylum Bacteroidota; class Bacteroidia; order Cytophagales; family Cyclobacteriaceae; genus ELB16-189. The sequence continues at coordinate 6,777 of CAWBCB010000041.1, forward strand.
AATAACAGTGTACTTACCCGGTTCAATGGCTTTTGCGTTGCGCGATTGCAGAGCTTTATCAATAGCGATGCGCGATGCTTCAGCAGTATCCAGTTTACTTACGTCATTAAAATTGCGCGCTACCCAACCTGAGCCTGTTCCGTCATTGGTGCGCATGGTTACCGTAAA
>CAWBCB010000042.1:0-42105 GCA_963787095.1 uncultured Cytophagales bacterium
AACTAAATGAATTTTTGAATTGTATAATTCTTGTGTCCTTTTAATCATTCGAGAGAAAATCTCTTCATCCTTATGCATTGCCGTGGCATATACAATATTTTTAAAATTAACTTTTGCAGGTTTTTTATGAATACTGAGTACCGGGCATTTTGCGTGACGAACAACCCGTTCAGTATTACTACCAATAACCATTTCCTCCAACTTGGTTTTACCCGATGTTCCCATCACTACCAAATCAACTTTCTGTTCAGTGATGATTGTACGCATCCCATGGAAGGCATTTCCCACGCGCAATTCACCAGTCACTTTAACTGCTGAAAACCGAGGATCCAGCACAAGTTTTTCCAATTGCGCTTTGGATTTTTCCAAAAGCTTGATGGTAAACAATTTATCTTCCCAATTTTCTGAGGTGCGCCATTCTCCTGTAACTGAATAAGAACCCTCAGATATCGCCTCCACAACATGCAATAAGGTGATTTCAGATTTAGCCTTCTTGGCAATTTCTACAGCAACTTCCAGCGCGGATACGGAGATCTTTGAAAAGTCAGTTGGGACAAGTATTTTTTTCATTCGTTAAAAGTTTAAAATGATTTTATTCTAGGCAATTAGTTAAAAGTACTGAATTCGTCTCAAATTTAAAACCTGATGGAAAACAAAATGTGGACAATTCGGTTGATAAGTTGTTCAATTCTTTTAGTCAGAATTCTTTGCAGTCGTATATCTGACTGCTATTTTCATATCACTAAGTTGAATTTTTATTCAGGTGATTAACCTGCACCGAAAAACAAAAGTTATTTTCCACGGAAGATAATTACAAAGAAGCGGTATGGGTTGGTATTGCCAACGTTGAACTTTTTTAGGAAAGTATGACGAGGCAAGAAACGGAGGTCAGTTATTGTGAGATGATTGAAGTACGTTTTGCAAGAGTAAAAAGCAGTTTAGCGTTGTGCCTCAGCTACGGTTGTTGCATGACAAGACGGGGAAAGTCAAGAAATTGATCTTTCCCCGTTTCATTTTATGCTCATGTCAATAAATCAGCACTTTCTTCGCTTTGTGAAATATGCAATGATTTTTGCGCTTTCTCCCTGATCATTTGTATGTAAACTTGTGCATCTTCCGGTTCCTCAGTCATAGTGCAAAGCAATACTCCATCTTCCGGATTATCTATCCGATGAATCTCGGCCACATCAATAAATTTCCACTCTACTTTTTCTTCCTTGCTGTTCAGGAAACTACGCTGCTCAAGCCAACCAATAACCGTTGCTTTCTCATAAGCCCAATTGACTTCATCGGCACATATCAATCGCACCTGCTCATCAAACTGAGGAGTATGAGTTCCCTCACCACTCAGCACTTGAAAAACCAATTTTACGAGATACCAGTTCATGTGTTAGTTGTTTTAAGTCAACAGTCGACTGTCCACAGTTTGACTGTTGACTTGTTGATTAATTATAACTTTTGATATCAACCCCTCCGAACATTACAAAGCCAGTAAGGATCAATTTTTTATTTGTGTTATAGGCTTGAGGGGTACTCCGTTTATCATCTACTCCACCCATGATTGCAGTTATATCTGATTTCATTTCCCAATTTGATGGAATTATTAATTTCACACCTCCAAAGATTTGGGTAACATCAATTACTACGGTACCGTTTATATCGGCTTGAGATAAATCAATATCCGCTCCACCAAATACACAAGTTGTTTCTCCCCCTTTAAAGTTTTTAGAAAACACTTTTCGTTTGTTGCCGCCAAATACTGTGGTAAGATCAAAGTAGTCTTCCCCCCCATCATCCGAAGTAATCATACCATCACCCCAGCGCGCTTTTTTCGCTTCACGCGAAGTTGAACCCAGAACAGATTTAGCAACAATGAAAACTCCTACTATGATCACACCAATTGGAAATGCATAGCGATCAATATCATATGGAAATCCAGGAATGTCATCAATTAGAAAAAATGATCCAATCAATATCATTACTAACCATCCTATACCTTCAAATCCCTTATTGATACCTACGATTAATCCTAATGCTATTAACATTGTCTTCCACGAAAAAAGCCAATGTGGAAAATAAAACAGATCGGCACGTTCAAGGAATAAAAATCCACCGATGGTCAGGATGATGGCGCCCACCCAGAAGCTGCTGCTCATCTTTTTCTTGTCATTGCTCATAATATGTTGCGTTTGTTTACCCAAATTAACGGGGTAAATGGCTGTTAGAAGAGGCTTAATAGGCTATCCACCATCAAAAGTCGGTGAAACCGGAGTTTTATAGGGGTGAAATCGGAAAGCTTAACCGCAAAGGCACAATGACGCAATGTCTTTTATCGAGGCTACTCTTTTAAATCAATAATAAATAGGCTTCAACTTTTGTGACCTCGCTCCTTAGCAGTAAATCAAGTGTCCTTCTCTAGTTCGAAAAAGCTTTGATTATGTCGTTCGAAAAAGCGAAAACCATAATTACTAACAATATTGCCATTCCTATTTTGATTGAGTTCTCAAAGAATTTTTCAGAGGGTTCGCGACCGCTGATCATTTCGTATAGCAAGAACATAACATAACCACCGTCAAGCGCAGGGATAGGCAGTAGATTCATAAATGCCAGTACCATAGAAAGTAATCCAGTCATTTGCCAAAAACGTTCCCAGTCCCATTTTCCACCATATGCTTGTGCAATACCAATTGGGCTAGAAATGGATTTCCGTAAAGAAAGATCTCCTGAGAAAATTTTTCGGAATGCTTTGATCTGAACGATGATTACGTCAAACGCACGTCCCGGGCCTAATAACATGGACTGACCAAACGAATAATCCACCGTGGCTTGACCTTCAAGTGGAACTATTTCCATTGGAATTGCGAAACCAATTCCCTCAGCACCTTTAAAATATTCTGTGTAGCGAATAACTTGTTCACCACGCTTAACACCAAATTGTAATGAATCGCCAGAGAAACTGGTAAGGGCGGCTCTCAACTCGTCATAATAGGTTATAGGGTTATTCTGAACTTCCACAATACGATCTCCTTTCTGGAGGCCAAGTCGGGCTGCAATTGTGCCAGGTGTAACCTCATCAATCACAGGAAGTCTTCTTGGAATAACAAATCGAAGGATAGCACCTTTTTTGTCAAACTGTTCAATGAAATCGGTGGGGATTGGAATCTCTACTTCCTGACCATCGCGCAAAACAGTGTATGATGAATTGTGCGACAGCAATACATCGGGCTTAGCTACATCGTCAAAATATTTTACTTCCTGACCATTTATCTTAACGAATTGATCGCCTGTTTTAATTCCTATTTGCTCGGCAAGCTCCATAGCCTGCACTCCGCCATGTTTATTTACATAGTCATTAAGAATATATTGATCGCCTAACCAATATGTCATCCCAATAAAGATGATGATACCTACAATCACGTTTACAATAATTCCACCCAACATCACAATCAGGCGCTGCCATGCTGGCTTGGCGCGAAACTCCCAGGGCTGAGGTTCAGCTTTCATCTGCTCCTTATCCATGCTTTCATCCACCATGCCGGCAATTTTCACATAACCGCCTAACGGGAACCAGCCAATACCAAATTCGGTGTCACCTTTCTTAAACTTCACTAAAGAAAAGTTTAGCACATTAGCCATCGGGAAAAGAAAGTCGAAGAAGAGATAAAACTTCTCCACCCGAATATTGAACATACGAGCCGTTATATAATGACCCCATTCGTGTACTGCTATTAAAATCGAAAGGCTCAGCAGCAGCTGGGCCGTCATAATCAATCCTTCCATTAGTTAATCAGTTCTTTTGCTTTAATTCTTGTCTCTTTATCAGTATTCACATAGTCCTCAATGGCAGGACTAGCGATATAATCCATTTTAGCTAAACATCGTTCCACTATATCCGACATCTGCAGAAATCCAACCCGATCCTTCAAAAACTCCTCTACTGCCACCTCATTTGCTGCATTTAGCACGCAGGGCATGTTTCCTCCCCGACCAAGCGCTTCAAATGCGAGCGCAAGATTACGAAAAGTTTCTGTATCGGGCTTCTCAAACGTGAGAGCCGGGTAATTGGCAAAATCAAAACGTGGAAAACTGCTTTTTAAACGCTTTGGATAGGTCATTGCAAATTGAATGGGTAAACGCATATCCGGCAAGCCAAGTTGTGCCTTTATAGACCCGTCTTCAAATTGCACCATGGAATGAATGATGGATTGCGGATGCACCACCACCTCCACTTGCTCAGCTTTTAAACCAAAAAGCCATTTGGCTTCAATAACTTCAAGTCCTTTGTTCATCAAAGAGGCTGAATCGATAGTAACCTTTGCACCCATCGTCCAGTTGGGATGTTTAAGTGCTTGTGCTTTTGTAACCTTAGCGAGATCATTCTTTTTCATTCCCCGAAAGGGACCCCCTGAAGCCGTGAGAATAATTTTTTCAATAGGATTATGAAACTCACCCACCATACATTGAAAAATAGCCGAATGCTCTGAATCGATTGGATAAATATTTACGCCTTTCTCTTTTGCTAATCGGGTAATTAGTTCTCCTCCTACCACCAATGTTTCTTTATTGGCAAGTGCAATACTTTTGCCAGCCTGAATGGCTCGCATGGTTGGCTTCAAACCCGAGTATCCCACTAATGCAGTTAATACCAAATCAATGGTATCCATCTCAACAATGGATGCCAATGCATTTTCACCTGCAAACACTTTAATACCCAGCGGCAATAAAGCATCCTTTACTTCCTTGTATAACTCTTCCTTTCCAATTACTACCGCATTTGGATTGAACTTTTTAGCCTGTTCAATAAGAAGAGTTGCATTATTCTGAGCGGTTAACACCTCCACTTCAAAAGTCTCTGAATGTTGAGCAATAACTTCTAAGGCTTGCGTGCCGATAGAACCTGTGGAACCTAAGATGGCGATAGATTTCTTTTCCTTCATGAATTAATTGCGTGTTGTCTCTAAATCACTGTAATTCATTCCAACTAACCTTACTGATAACCCATTCAGGCAACTCCTGGTTAAAACATAAAGCAACAAAAAAATACTTTTTAAACGAAAAGGCCTTTTTATAAAGGCAGTCCAAGCATACTTTACTGCCAAACCATTCATTTTCCAGTATAGATTGTAAAATGCAGCCTGCTGATAAAGGAGCGATGGGTCGTTCATAAATCGATTGGAAAGATTTGCTTTATACTCATTCATCTTTTCAGAATCCCCGCGCATCAGGCTATCAGTTCCTGTTGCCCGCCTCTCCTTGCTCATGAACGAAATCAATTGATCTACTCTGGCATACTCAGTGGTATAGTTATTTCTTGACAACGAGGTTGGTAAGATTCGGTAAAAGTACAATGGTTCAATAAGATTTATAGCCTTAAATTTATCAACTAACCGTGAGGCGAGATCCACATCTGCTCGGGCGTCACTAAAATCAGTGCGATAAAATTCCTTTAAGGCTCTTATTGCCGACATGCGCATAACTGTAGTTGGCCCATGAAACTGGGGCCGCTCCAATATGGAAGAATAAATGGTTGTATAATTCCCTGATAAAATCATTTTCCGAAGAATAATCCCATGAGCACTAATAGCATAATACGAAGTGCCGCACATCATAAGGTCAGTATCACTATCAAAAAGATCAAGTTGATGTTGCAATCTTTTTGGATGTGAGACATCATCGGCATCGGTTACTGTTATGAATTCTGAAGTTACCTTTTCAACCAATTGATTTATCACTCCATTACGTCCCTTATTATGGTCAAAATAAATTTTTTTAATACGGGTATCGTCAAAGGAATCAATCCGCTTTCGTGTTTCATCACTCGATCCATCATCAATTATCCAAAGTTCAAAATCCCCAAAAGTCTGATTTAATAAACTTTCAATCGCCTCACTAATGTAGGGAGCAGCATTGTAAGCAGGCATCAGAATAGTTAATCGAGGCTGCATGACTTAACTCGCATAGAATTGCAATGCCTCTGCAATCTTTCTATCATTTGAAAGCCGGGGCACTTTGTTCTGGCCACCTAACTTACCCAGCGACTTCATGTATTCAATGAAACCATTCTTTTGCAGTGAAGTTATCTTTAAGGTTCGTAAGATATTCCCCGTTATCAAATCATCGTAATATACATTTAACCTACGCAATTGATTATCGAGTTCTAATGCAAAGACTTCAAGATCACGTGGTGAATTAGCGAATTCAATTAACCATTCGTGGTGCGGCATGCCTTCAGCAGGAGCAACATTGGGCGCCACCGTAAATTCAACTAATTCAACTTCCGGAAATTTTTCAGTCGTGAACTTCATAGCCTTCTCTACTTCTTCACCAATAACATGTTCACCAAAAGCAGAAATAAAATGTTTGATTCGGCCACTCACAATAATCCGGTATGGATTTTTCGAAACAAACTTTACGGTATCGCCAATGGAATAACCCCACAAGACCAGCATTGCTATTAATAATTACCGCATAGTTTTTCCCAAGCTCAACTTCTTCAATAGAAAGTCTGCGCGGATTTTCAGTAAAGTATTCCTCTGTAGGAATAAATTCAAAAAAGATTCCTGAGTTCAACAATAATAAAAGTCCCTCTGCTCGCTGCGAATCCTGATAGGCTATAAAGCCTTCGGAAGCCGGATACGTTTCAATGGAGTCAATTTGCTTTCCAATCGTTTCAAACAACTTGGCGCGATACGGCTCAAAGTTTACACCGCCATATATAAACATGGAAAAATCAGGAAACACATCTTTGATCTTCTTACCGGTGCGTGCTTGTATGCGATCAAAATACATTTGCACCCACGGTGGAATACCCGAGATCAAGGTCATGTTTACATCAATCGTCTCGTCAATAATTCTTTCCAATTTTTCTTCCCAATCTTCAATGCAATTGGTAGCATAAGTTGGTTTTTGATTGGTGCGCAAATAACCCGGCACATGGTGATTTACAATTCCCGAAAGGCGACCTGTATTAATTCCTGCTTTCTTATCTAACTCCGGACTTCCTGAAAGAAAAATCAATCCGCCATCCAAAAATTTAGCATTACCAGTTTCGTGCACGTAACTCAATATAGCATTTCGTGCGCTATTGATATGATTGGGAATCGACTCCTTCGTAATAGGAATATATTTGGTGCCCGAAGTAGTACCCGAAGTTTTTGCAAAATAGGCCGGCTTTCCTTTCCAGAGAATATCTGATTCTCCCTTCACCACCTTTTCTACATAGGGTTTTAGCTCTTCATAATCACGAATGGGAACTTGTTTTTTAAATTCCTCGTAACTTTTTATTGACGCAAAGCCATGATCCTTGCCAAATAAAGTCTCTCTGCCACCTTCAATTAGTTGATTAAATACATCGTTCTGAAATTGAATGGGGCTTGATGACCATTCTTTAGTTTGACTGGCAATGTAGGCCGCAAATGGCCTGGCGAGTACGGCACGAATTCCCATAGGTTGCAAAAGTAAGGGTAAGCAATGCAGGCTGCAACCGTAAAGACCTGGGGTGACAAAACTTCCGAATCAATTTTTTGGGATAATTTTTGTATAAGTACGAGAACTTTCCCTTGTGGGAAAACATCTGAAGGGTTCGGTCGTTCGAATAATAAAATTAGGTACTATGAATTTCTGGAAAATTGTCATTGTTGGGTTTATGTCGGGATTAGCAGGTGCATTTGCATTCTTCTCTTACCAAACTGAAAGAGAAAGTCGACAAAAAAATGAGAATGTAGTAGTCTCTGATTATAGACCCTCCGAAATCTATCGCCCCAATATCATACAATCGAGTTCACCAGCCAATGCAATAGAAACCGTTGATTTCAGTCTGGCAGCTTCTAAAGCAACCCCAAGTGTTGTCTATATCAATAGCATTTCTCAAAATAATGTTGCCTATTCACCTTGGGATCTTCTCTTTGGTGGGGGTGGTGGTTCACAAACACAAGTAAGCAGCGGTTCGGGCGTAATCTTTAGTTCGGATGGATACATTGTTACCAACAACCACGTAATTGAAAACGCTGAAAAAATTCAAGTCTTATACAATAAAAAATCCTATGAAGCTGAATTGATTGGCACTGATCTATCCACCGATTTAGCGGTATTAAAAATTAAAGAAAGCAATTTACCAGCTATCACAATTGGAAGCTCACGCTCGCTACAGGTTGGCGAATGGGTGGTTGCTGTTGGTAATCCCTTCTCTCTTTCATCAACAGTAACTGTTGGTATTGTAAGCGCGAAAGGCCGTAAAATAAATATTGTGGATGATCGCTTTCCGCTGGAATCATTTATACAAACGGATGCCGCTATTAACCCTGGCAACAGTGGTGGTGCATTGGTAAATAAAAACGGTGATTTGGTTGGGATAAATACTGCCATACTATCGCGAACAGGTTCTTACACTGGTTACGCTTTCGCTGTGCCTGTAGATATTGTAAAAAAATCGGTAGATGATTTAATTAAATACGGCACTCCTCAAAAGGCTCTCTTTGGCGGCAATGTCATTGAGTATGATTATTTGAATGCAAAAAAATATGGCTTGGATGCCGATGTGAAAGAATTCAGAGGGGTATTAATCGGAAAAATAGATCGTAAAGGCGCAGCGGATGTTGCTGGGTTGCAAGAAGGTGATGTCATCACCAAAATAAACAATGTTGAAATTGATAGCGAAAGTGCTTTTGAGGAAGAACTGAGCTATCGATATCCTGGCGATAAAATTACAGTTACCTACACCCGTAATAATAAATCGAATACAGCTTCAATAACTTTACTGAATCGAAATGGAGATGTAAGCATTATCAAAAGAAAGATTTATAGAAATGATGTTTTAGGCGCAAACTTAGAAGCTGTGGATTATGGCGTGAAGGTGTTTAAAATTCAAAATGGCCTATTTAAGCAAATGGGGCTACCAGAAAATTATACCATCATTCAAATCAACCGCAAACAGGTAAAAAATCCTGAAGATGTAATTGAGTTCTTTACTTCGTATAAAGGTCGTGTGTATCTGTACGGATTAAATGGAAACAAGCAACAGACCCAACTGTCATTCTATCTTCAATAAGAAAAATAGTAGTCGTCTGACCACTTTGAGTGGTCTTGACGACTTAATGGAATAAGAAAAGAAGGAAAGGGTTTTTAGCTACCCGTCATGCGCGACTTGAACTTTTTGGTCAAGTCGTCAACGCTGTTCTTGAAGTTAGCATCAGTTTTCATCATATCTTCAACTGACTCCAAGGCATGAATCACTGTGCTATGATCGCGGCCACCAAAGTTTCCGCCAATCAATGCTAAGGTAAGTTGTGTATAGCGCTTGCAAAAATACATAGCCACTTGGCGTGGAATAACAATTTCACGCTTCTTCACCTTGCTCTTCATTTGTTCAAGGCTCACCTTGAAATAATCAGCAACCGTCTTCTGAATAAAATCCACACTTACATCTGATTGGATCTCCTTCACAATATTTTTCAGCACTTCCTTAGCAAGCTCCAGATCAATTTCTTTCTTCAATAACGTTGCATGAAAAAGTAACGAGTTCAACACGCCTTCCATATCGCGCAAGTTGGTATCAACACTATAGGCTAAGTATTCTGCTACTTCGGTTGGAATCTCAATTCCATCTGATTGCATTTTATTATGGATGATGGCGAGCTTCGTTTCAAAATCAGGCTCTTGCAAATCGGCTGTGAGTCCCCATTTGAAACGGGAAAGCAAGCGCTCCTGAAATCCTTTTAGATCGCGCGGAGGACAATCGCTTGTCATAATGATTTGTTTACCTGATTGATGAAGTTGGTTGAAGATGTGGAAAAACATCTCTTGTGTTTTTTCACGTCCTGCCAAGAACTGGACATCATCAAGAATCAATAAATCTACCTGCAGGTAATAATTTTGAAACTCCTGTATCTTATGATTTTGTAAGGCATTCAAAAACTGGCTGGTGAAATCATTTTGATCCACATACAAAACAATCTTTTCAGGAAGATTCTTTTTTATTTCATTTCCAATAGCTTGAACCAAGTGCGTTTTACCAACACCAACACCTCCATAAAGCATTAAAGGATTGAAGGAGGTAGTGCCAGGCTTCTTCGCTACAGCCACACCAGCCGATCGCGCCAGGCGATTACAGTCACCTTCAACAAAATTATCGAACGTATATGATGGGTTTAATCTTGAATTAACAGTTTGCGGATTGAGGGCTTTAAAACTAAAGGGTGAATAATCTTCGTGCATGCCATTTCCATTCGCGGCCTGCATGTGATTGCGCTTCATGCCATTGCCATTGGGGTAATTTACCATCAATGGTGGGTTTTTTTGGTTGCCGCTATCTACCACTACAGAATATTCCAATCTCCCTTCTGGTCCTAATACTTCATGAATGGCTCTTTTTAACACAGGTACATAATGCTCCTCAAGCCACTCATAAAAAAATTGAGAGGGAACCTGAATTGTCAAAACATCACCATCATTCTTTAATGGATTTATCGGCTTAAACCATGTATTGAAATTTTGATCATCAACTTCTTTGCGAATTACTTCGAGACAATCACTCCATACAGTTGCGCAGTCAACTACCATTTATTATTAGCTTGCGTGTAGACGAAAAAGCCTCAAAATTTTTTGAGGCGGGTGACAAAGATGTAAAAATTATGAAGAACAAAAAAACAAAAATTCACCTTGCTTTTACTGAATTTTTTGGCGTAATGATTCAGAGTAAAATCATAAAATAATTGCTTTAATCAGTACTAAACTTCAACTTGACCGTTGAATTTCAATCGAATTCATGACCAAAAAAAATCCTGATTTTAATTTCCCGGTTTCCTCACTTGCTGATTGGCAAGAAATGGCACGGCAAGAACTGGGTGAAAAGGAGCCGATGGAAAAATTGAGCCGTAAAAAGGGTTCAATAAAAATAAAGCCCTATTATAACGCTTCAACAGCTTCGCAAATTGAAGAATTCCAACAATTACCAGCAGTTAATCCATATTATGGAGCCCGCAGTTGGATGAATACACCCCGAATTCAAGTCGCAAATGAAAAAACAGCCAATGAACTCGCCCTTTCGTATCTACAATCCGGTGCCGATGGAATTCTATTTGAACCCGTTAAAGCGAATCTTCGATTTGATGTCCTGTTAGATCAAATCAAACCAGAATTTTGTACCCTTTCATTTCTGATACGCACCGAGTACGCTCAAAATGCAATAGATTTCAAATCTTGGGTTGATAAGAAAAATGATTACCAAACCCTTGCGGGATGTTTATTCTGGGAAGATTTATCCAACCTTGATTTCAAGGAATTAAAATTTAGTCCTCAGAATTTTTCTTCATTTGGATTATCAATCCCAACTCAGGAAAATGCAGAAGATGAAATTATATTCGGTCTTGAAAAAGCCGCACACTTTCTTGAATTGATTTCAGATCATGAGGATGCAAAACGATTCATTAATCAATTTGCTTTTTCACTTTCCATTGGCACAGATTTATTTTTGGAGATCGCCAAACTCAAAGCGTTACGAAATCTTTGGTATCAAATTCAAGGTGCGTATGGAATTACGGAGATGAGACCACTTCATATTCATGCTAGGTCAACTGTATGGATGAAAGAAGCGTTTCAACCGCATGGCAATATGATTAAATCAACGATTGCAGCTTTGAGTTCTATTGCTGGTGGCTGCGATAGTCTTACCGTAGAGCCCGAAGGCAACGATCAAACAGAAAATCGCATGGCCCTCAATGTTTCTTCCATTCTTCGTGAAGAATCGTATCTATCCAAAGTTGCAGATCCAACAGCAGGATCTTATTATCTCGATGCACTAATAACAGCGTTATCAGAAAAAGTCTGGCAAAATTTTCAAACCAACATGAAACGATGAAGCCCGATTATTCCACCATAAAATTTAATCAGTTTAAACCGAATGTTGCATCGGGTCAACATGCCTCATGGCTTTCTTCAGAAAAAATTGAAATTCAACCAGTGATCTCTGATAAAGATTTAAAGGGCAATTCAATTAAAGATTACTCAGCAGGTATTCCACCCTACTTGCGCGGCCCTTATGCAACCATGTACACCGTGCGTCCCTGGACCATTCGACAGTATGCTGGATTTTCAACAGCCAGAGAATCAAATGAATTTTATAGACGCAATTTAGCTGCGGGACAAAAAGGATTGTCGGTTGCTTTTGATTTAGCAACGCACCGTGGGTATGATTCTGATCATCCACGGGTAACAGGCGATGTTGGCAAAGCAGGTGTTGCTATTGATTCGGTGTTGGATATGAAAATTCTTTTCGATCAAATACCATTAGATAAAATGTCGGTGTCGATGACGATGAACGGGGCCGTGCTTCCCATTATGGCATTTTATATTGTTGCCGCTGAAGAACAAGGCGTTAAACCCCATCAACTGAACGGAACTATTCAGAATGATATTCTAAAAGAGTTCATGGTGCGCAACACGTACATTTATCCACCAGCACCATCCATGCGTATTGTGTCCGATATCTTTTCGTATTGCTCTAAACACATGCCCAGATTCAACAGCATCAGCATCAGTGGTTATCATATGCATGAAGCGGGTGCGCCCGCCCATATTGAATTGGCGTATACTTTAGCAGATGGCTTAGAATATATTCGTGCCGGTTTAAAAGCAGGAATTCTTATCGATGATTTTGCCCCACGTCTTTCATTCTTTTGGGGAATTGGAATGAATTTTTTTATGGAAGTTGCGAAGATGCGCGCTGGCCGGGTGCTATGGTCAAAGCTGGTTCAACAGTTTCAGCCCAAAAATCCAAAATCAATGGCATTGCGCACCCATTGTCAAACTTCAGGTTGGAGTTTAACTGCACAAGATCCTTATAACAATGTAACACGTACCACCATTGAAGCATTAGCGGCTGTGTTGGGTGGTACTCAATCGTTGCATACCAATTCATTGGATGAAGCCATTGCATTACCCACAGATTTTTCTGCACGCATTGCACGCAACACGCAATTGTATTTACAAAAAGAAACTGGAGTAACAGAAGTAGTTGATCCGTTGGGCGGTTCGTACTATGTAGAATATCTAACCGAAGAGTTAGTAAAAAAAGCGTGGAGCCTGATTGAAGAAGTTGAAACGTTAGGCGGCATGACGCGCGCCATTGAAAGCGGAATCCCAAAGATGAGAATTGAAGAAGCGGCCGCTGCCAAGCAGGCACGTATTGATTCAGGCATTGATGTAATTGTAGGAGTGAATCGTTATCAAACCAATGAAGTTTCTGATTTTGAAATTTTAGAAGTAGACAATACGGCTGTACGCGATGAACAAATTGAAAAACTCAAAAAACTCAAAAAGGAGCGTAATCAAAAAGAAGTTGATAATGCTTTACAAGCATTAGAACAAGCAGCAGCGAGTGATGGCAATCTCTTGGAGCTTGCAATAGTTGCTGCGCGACATCGCGCAACATTAGGTGAGATTTCTTTGGCGCTCGAAAAATCATTCGGGCGTTATAAAGCAACCATAAAATCTATTTCGGGTGTATATTCGGGTGAAATGAAAAATCAGAAGGAGGTTGAAGAAGTAAGAGCACTATCCGATCGTTTTGCTGATCTGGACGGACGCAGACCTCGCATACTCATTGCCAAGATGGGACAAGATGGTCATGATCGCGGTGCTAAAGTGATTGCTTCCGGTTTTGCTGATCTGGGTTTTGATGTGGATATCGGCCCCTTATTTCAAACACCGGAAGAAGTTGCCAAACAAGCCACCGAAAACGATGTGCACGTAATTGGAGCGTCCAGCCTCGCAGCAGGGCACAAAACATTGGTGCCACAACTCATTGAAGCACTGAAAAAAATAGGCCGACCCGACATCAAAGTTGTTGCGGGTGGAGTTATCCCACCAAAAGATTATGATTTTCTTTTAAAGGCTGGAGTTATTGGAATTTTTGGTCCAGGCACACCTGTATCTGCTTCTGCGAAAGAAATTTTAAAAACTTTAATGACTGAGTAGATTCCTCTACACATACAATAGTGAATCCAATTTTTTTTAACTGGCTTCACCCAAAAGAAATGCGTACTTTTAATCTTCTAATTATTCTATTATGAAGCATTTTATCATCCTATTAGTTCTAGTAAATGCAGGCTGCTCTTCATATACTAAAATACTGAAGAAAGAAGAAACTAATTACGAGGCTGGCAAATATTCTGCAGCACTTGGTGATCTGGCTAAATTTAAAAAGAAAGCATTTAAAAAATTAGGGCAGCAGAATATTTATACGCCTACCTATTATATGAGGTTGGCTAAAAATGATCTTGCTTCAGGATACATTAGTGACTTTGAAACCAATCTCTCCTTAGCTATTACAAACAGCAAAACAATTAACCAGGAAAGTAGTCAAAACCATGGTTTGATATTGGTAGAAGCAGCTGAGCAGCATAATTTAAATGGATCTTTCTTGGCCGCTCGTGGCCATCTTGATGAAGCAAAAAAAATTCTGGAAGCTGGTGACTTTATGAAGGATGCGGTAAAAGGCCGCTACAATCTGGCATTAGCAGAAGCCATGACAGGTCAAGGTTATTTCACTGAAGCCATTGAAATTCTAAAAGAACAGGAAAAATATTTTATCAGCAAAGCAGCCAAGCAAGATACGTTTGTTGATGCAAAAGGTAATTTAACAAGTCGTAAACTAACCGATGAAGAGCGGTTTGTACGGTATAATGATTATGCCCGATACATGACGCTGCTGGCAAATGCATACAGACTTCAGGGTGATTATAATAATGCAGATAAACAGTTTGGGGATGCAAGTCGATGGATTAGTAAAAACCTGGGTGAGTCCACCACGGCTTATGTTCGAAACCAATTTCTATCTGCCAACTGGTTAATTGAAAACGGACTTGAAGGCTCACTTCCAAAAGAGATGGAGTATAGTCGCATCCTGAATAACTTAAAAATTAAACATAGTGCTTCCCACTACCTAGGCATTTCCATCTATGAAGAGTATTTAAAACAATTGCAAAAACAAAAAAGCTCTGCTCGTTACCTCAACACAAAACTTGAGTACGAGAAGATGATCAATAAGAGCTACAAAACATCCAGCATCTACAATGTCAGGTTGAAAGCGGTTGAGTTTGATGCCAAGCTAGATAAAGAACAAACCCGCACCCTGGAAAATCAAGCGAATAACTTGATTACAAACACTCCTTCGTTGCCGCGCAATAACATGGTAACAGCTAATGTGAGCGACTTCTTATACGGACTAGCACTCTACAAGAAGAACTACACCGCTGCCGAAAAATACCTGACTGATATTATCGACATAAAAAGTAATCTCTTTGGTACAGATGCACCTGAAACTCATCTGGCCCGATTACACCTTGCCAACTTCTATCTGGACAATACCAACAAGATTCCAGAGGCTGCTAAAATATATGAGATCAGTTATTCGAACATTATTTCAAAGGAGATTGAGTCATGGCATAAAGATCATTTGGAAATATTAAATCATATGGCCGTACTTTTTGAACTGACCGATAAATATAATGAAGCCTCCCAAACCTTAGAAAAGGCAAGGTTAGTGGCCGGCCTAAAGTTTGGTAAAAAAGATTGGCAATACGCTGCTGAAATAACAAATGTGGCGCAACTAGAACTAAAACTAGGCCTTTATGAAAAGGCGGAAGAAAATATCAATGCTGCTTTAAAAATCCTGGAAGACTTTAGACGCGATGAAAGCAAAAAGATCTATCTAGTACACGCAATCGAAGCACAAGCCAAGCTGTATGGAATAAAAGGTCAGTTTGATGAAGCGGAGGATGCGTTGGATCGTTCAGCTCGCATTATTAGTCGATCAAAAAAAATGACTGGTATTGATGAACTTGCTACGGCACGTGAATTATCATCATTGTTCATTCAACTAGGTCGCTACTCAAAAACAAATGAAATTCTCACCGATTTAATTTCCGAATACGAGAAACTTTATGGCGCAAACTCCATTCGTTTAATAGACCCACTGGTGGATAAAGGACAATTGGCTTTAGCAAAGGGAGATTATACCGAAGCTGAAAAGGTAGCCCAACGGGTAAATAAAATTGCAACAGATGTGTATGGAGAAAAATCTACCAAGACAGCTCCTACCCAAAAATTACTAGCAGATATTGATTATGCTATTGGCGATTATGACAATTCACAGGAAATGATTCAAAAAGCATTGGCTAGTCAGGAAAAACAATTCGGACGAAATCATATAGAAGTCGCCAAATCACTTTCGCAGTTAGCCCTTATTAAATTTCACAGAGGTGATAAGCCAGCTGAGGTAGAGAAAATTATGATTGAAGCCCGTGAAATTATGGGTAAGAAATTAGGGACAGATAATCCACAATATGCGGACATCTTGAAAAATGTTGCCATCTTAAATATCTCGCAAAAAAAATACACCGAAGCTTTTGGCGTACTTACACAAGCAGAGGCAATCTGGCGATCAAAAACAGGCACAAAAACTAACATTAATGCAGCTGCCATCTTTACCCTTACGGGAGATGTGTATTACCAAATAAAAAATTATCAGCGTGCAGAAGATTTTTATACACAGGCAAAGAAAATTTACGAAGGCTATTTCAACAAAACTCACCCAGAGTATGTAAAGATTCTTTCTAAGCAAGCCAAAGTGTATTATATGGAAAAGGACTTTAAGCGAGCGAAGAGAAATATTGAAGAAGCACTCAACAATTATGATGTGTTTATAAAACAATACTTCCCGGCATTAAGTGAGCGTGAAAAGGCCAAGTATTGGAATACCATCAAAGGGGATTTTGAGTTTTACAACACACTTGCTTTTAGTCAACTGGATGACTTCAGGGATCTGAGCGGAAAAGTGTATGATTATCAATTGTTAACAAAGGCTCTTCTTTTAAGTTCTTCCATAAAAATTCGCGAGCGTATCTTAAATAGCACAGACGAGAACCTAAAGTCTTCTTATAATCTGTGGATTGAAAAGAAAGAGTATCTCACTAATGCACTCTCCATGAGTACGCAACAGTTAACGGAAAACGGAATTGATCCCAATGCTTTGAACTCAGAGGTGGAAAAATTGGAAAAAGAAATCAGTTTGAAATCAGAATTATTCGGTCAGAGTTTCGATAATAAAAAAATTAAATATCAGGATGTACAGAAAGCGATTGGTAAAAATGATGTGGCGATCGAAATGATTCGTTATCGTTATTTTAATCATTCCTTTACTGACTCTATTGTTTATGTGGCCTTATACGTGAGCAGTGATAACGCCAGACCCAAAGCTGTTATCATGCCAAATGGATCGCGGATGGAGACTCGATTCTTCAACTATTACAGAAATGCAATTGTTGGAAAAATACCCGATCAAAATTCATATAAAGTGTATTGGGAGCCAATTCAAAAAGGTATTGGCACGGCCGCTACAATTTACCTGTCTGCCGATGGAGTGTACAACCAAATCAACCTAGAAGCCATCCCCACTCCTGATGGAAGATATGTAATCGATAATGCAAACATTGTAATGGTAAGTAATACAAAAGATCTTTACCTACGCAAAATAAAATCAAAATCAGTGTCTGCTACCAACTCAGCAACCATGTTTGGCAATCCTACATTTTATTTGACAGCCTCAAAAAACAGAACCATCTCCCAGCTTCCAGGAACTGAAAGAGAAGTAGATGAATTACAGGCGTTATTGAAACAAAAAGGTTGGGTGACTGACGAATATAAAGATAAGGCAGCCAGTGAAGAAGAAGTTAAAGCACTTTCAAGTCCGAAAATTTTACACTTGGCAACGCATGGTTTTTACACACCCACAGAAAATCTGGGTGATTTAGCAGAACTTACAGAAAGTGAAGCTTCAGCAACAGAAAATCCGCTTCTCAAAACAGGCCTATTACTCTCTGGTGCCGGTGATGTGTTAAACAAAACCAAGTACAACTACAATATGGAAAGTGGAATCCTTACAGCCTACGAAGCGATGAGTTTGAATCTTGATCAAACTGACTTAGTAGTATTGAGTGCCTGCGAAACAGGACTTGGTGAAATTTCGAACGGTGAAGGAGTGTATGGATTGCAGCGAGCCTTTCTTGTAGCCGGTGCAAAAGTTCTAATCATGAGTATGTTTAAAGTAGATGATGAAGCTACTCAAAAATTGATTTTGAACTTCTATAGAAAGTGGCAGAATACCAATAATATGCGACAGAGTTTCATTGATGCTAAGAAAGAACTACGGGTGGAATATCCTGAACCAATTTACTGGGGTGCTTTTATGATGATTGGTACGGATCAATAGAAAAAATAAAACCTAAATCTGAAATGCCTGAAGAAAATTCAGGCATTTTTTTTACCAACTAACCACCCAATACCAAATCATAACCAGGCAGGCAATTAATTTTATACCTGTTGAAAGAAGAAACCCAATGAATGACCCAAGCGCTGCTTTAAACGCTTGCGCTGAATTTTGATTCGCCAACATCTCACCAATAAAAGCCCCAAGAAATGGTCCAATAATAATTCCGATGGGCCCCATCCACAGCCCTACAAATAAGCCAATCGTACAACCCCAAATACCATATTTAGTACCACCCATTTTCTTTGTTCCGTAAACAGGTATCAAATAGTCCATAAGTGTTATTACCAACACGACTCCTGCCCAAATCCAAAGAAACTTAGTTGAGAAAGGAAGTTGACTCTTTAATTGTTGAATCCAAAGACCAACAAAGGCAATCGGGTGGACCCTGGTAAAATGGGAAGAAAGCAACCAATTAATCCGATTACTAGAAGAACACCACCTAAAACAATCCAGAGAATATCCATTGTTTCACAAACGTTGATTTAGGTGTTGGGATTTAAAAAATCAATCCCAGCCCAAACAATAAAACAAAAAGCAAGGTGGTGAGTGCCATTTGTTTTAAAAACGGATCAAGTTCCGTGGAAGGCCGGTTTTGTACAGACAACCCATTTTTTATAAACAGCGGAACCGTCACTAAAAAAAGAAACTGCCAGGGTGATTGATATTGCAATAGTGTATAAACAGTTGCTGAAGCAAGTCCAATGATGAGCAGCACCCAATGATACGTGACTGCCTTTGGTTTACCAATCCTTACAGGAATAGAGAATTTTCCAGCACTGCGATCCGAGTCAATGTCACGAATATTATTGATGTTTAGCACTGCAATAGAAAAAACGCCACAACTAATGGCGGGTAATAATTCCATCCAGGTAACTGAGTGTGTGAATAAATAGTAAGAACCCATCACTCCTACCAAACCAAAAAAAATCAACACAGAAATATCACCTAACCCAATATAGCCGTATGGTTTTTTACCAACTGTATACCCAATAGCTGCTGCGATACTTAATAAGCCCAAACCAAAAAATAATGCTAGTGCCCGCCAATTCCATCCAAAAGAAAACCACAAAAGGGATAATCCACACACTAAACTTAGCAACGCAAAAACTACAACTGCCTTTCGCATTTGGGCTACTGAAATTATTCCGGACTGCACAGCCCGCATTGGTCCTTTGCGGTCTGCATGATCAGCCCCATTAACAGAATCACCATAGTCGTTAGCCAGATTAGAAAGTATTTGGAGAAGAATGGTAGTAAGGCAACATAAAACAAAAAGCAACAGATCAAATTGATCAGCTGCAGCGGCTAAAAAACCTGCCATACCAATACATGCCAATGCTAATGGAAGCGTACGTAAACGGAAAGCGTGGAGCCAAGCCTTAATCATGTGGGCAAAATTAGTTGAATTTTGGATTTCGTTTAGAGAATATCCCGAATCTCAAAAGATTGTTTATTGAAAATAATTTTTTCGCCCACCTTCTTATTCATTAGCAACGCTCCAACCGGAGAAACTGTAGACAATGCAATAAAATCGATTCCAGCTACTGTTATTTTGCCGACACTTATAGACAGGTAAAAATTGCCTGCGCTTGTTATGATAACACTCCCTAAGCCAACAATGTTTGTTACCGCAAGAGAAATTCTATCAAGAACTTCTTTTAGCTTGTGTGCTTCATTTAATTGTTGTGCAGCTTTGTCGCGTTCAATCTGTGCCATAGCGCGACCTGTTTCATACTTATCGCCTGCACTACTCTTCTCTTCAGTATTGGCAGAGTCCTGCGCATCTTTTAACGCTTGTTGTGCATTCTTTATTCGTTGATCAACAAATATTGAACACAGATTATACAAATCTTGCTTAAGGGTATCAGGATACTTCATGCTACAAACCTAAGCTAATCTTGAGTTTGGCATAACCGGTTTTACTAATTGGAATTTGCTGACCACCCCGGAGAATTGCCATGTGTGTCTCTTTCTGGTAGGGTTCAATCTTAGTAATCTGACTGATGTGAATTATGTATGAACGATGAACCCGCACAAATTGCAACGGATCCAGCGTTTGCTCATAAAAAGTCATGGTTTTATTTTTAAGAAAAGTGCCCTCCGATGTAACGATTTTAACAAAATCATCATCCGCTTCCAGATAATGAATTTCATGAATAGGAATAATTTTTACTTTACTCCCAGTCTTTACTACAATTCGTTTATTCTGTGCTGGCGATTGCGCCATTTTTTCCAGAAGATCTGCAGTCTGTGTTTCGTTGCGTACGGAATCCGATGGAACTCGGGAATCTAAAAACTTTTGGATTGCTTTTTCAAATCGCTCTTGAGCAACTGGCTTCAACAAATAGTCAATGGCATTCGCTTCAAATGCTTTCAACGCAAACTCATCGAATGCGGTGATGAAAATAACTGCCGGCATAGGCTGGATAAGTTCCAACATTTCAAACCCATTTATTTTCGGCATCTGAATATCTAAAAAAATCAATTCAGGTTGATGTTGTTGAATAGCCTTCACGCCTTCAAAGCCATCATTGCATTCGTCAACCACCTCCACAGACGGGAATTTTTTAAGATAACTCTTTATGATCTCGCGGCTCAATGGCTCATCGTCAATCAAAATAGTTTTGATCATGGCTTCGCAGGTATAGTAAGATTAACTGTAAATGTATTCTCTCTGATATGGGTCTTCACCAAATCATTTCGGGCATAAATTAAATACAACCTTCTCTTTAAGCCTGATAAACCAAAACCGCTTCCTGAAGAAGGTTGCATGTCTGAATCAAACGGGTTTGTTATTTCAATATTCATTTGACCATTACTCACATTAGCTTTCAATTCAATAGAAATCTTTCCAACGGTTCCATACAATCCAAACTTAATCGCATTCTCCACAAGAGGTTGTAGGACTAAAGTTGGAATGCTCCAATTATAACTTTGCTCTTCAACCGCTAAGATTACATCAAGTCGATGCCCAAAGCGAACCTTCTCAATAGCCAAATATGTTTTCAGATATTCTAATTCTTGAGATAGCGAAATCCAGGGTTCATCGGCACGCTTAATCGTGAGCCTCAAAAAATCAGATAGCTCTTGAATCATTTTGCGCGCTTCATCAGGCTTACCTAAAATCAACGCATTGATGGAGTTAAGACTATTAAACAAAAAGTGTGGCTGCAATTGCAACTGGAGTTTTTGCAATTCAGCATCTTTCGCCATGGTCGCTAAATCAGATTCTCGTGTTTGTTGCTCTACCGATTCCTTCCAACGGGAATAAAAAATAGCACTCACTGCAACTGCTTCTAGCATGAGAACACCGATTATCCAACGAATGGGTGTTGATCGATCAAGAAATTCAAGATATCCCGTCTCAGTTATAAGGGCACTAATTGCCTTCACAAAAACCCATTGACACACTGAGGCCACTAACAGCGCCAGTCCAATCGAAATTTGAAAAATTCCGGTGCGCGGTAAATAAGTCAGCAGCAAAATCAGCAAAACTGCACCACTAACAATCACCAAATTATAAATGAAAGAATCCCAGCCAGCTACTGGCCATGTAAACCCAAAATAATAATTAAGAAACCAGGCATGAAATCCCGACCAAAGCAAAACAGCCCCTATTAAGGGCAAGCGATTAATTGATGCGGATGGAATTTTGTTCACAATCTTAACGTTTAACAGCAAATGTAGTGGATGCAAGGCCCTATGGAAATGAAGTAATAAAAATATATCTTTGATACGATCAATGAAACTCTCATTCCTTTCTGCAATTAAACAAAATAAATCCTGGCTGGGATTAACGTTTGTTTTTATTGTAAGTTTCTCTTCAGGCTACTCAAATCCTTCATTCAGCAAAACCCCCGTTAAGGTTCAAACCGAATGGGTTTCTTCAAAGAAAGAAATAAAAGCGAATGATCATTCTCATGAACAAGCCTCCACTAAACTTGTTCACTCAACATTTTCGTTACGTTCAAATTTATTTTCTGAATTGTACCAAAAAAGGGTTGCACTCCTTAAGTGTAAAAACAATCCCGGAATATCTTTAATCCTAATCACTCCTATTCTCTCGTCTAGAAATCTTCCACAATCCGAAGAGGAAGATTCTCACGCTTCCTAAGTAACTGATGTTAGGTGTCTGACATCTCAAAGATGCCTTGATACCTTGCTCTCCAGTTAATCTTAAAAGGAATTATTTTCCTTTCTCTTATCAGCCTTAGCTGATCAATCAATTATTATTTAATGATTCAAATGTTTAAAAAGCATTTGAATCCTAATTCCATTTTATGGATCGTTTTAAAAAGATACTTAGAATAGCTGGACTAATCCTATTGATTATTCTGGCTTTATCGGGAATAGGAATTGCTCCACCAAAGACCAGAGAGTTATTTACCGATAAAGAAGTAACCATCGAACTTGTTGAAGGAAAGAAAGATGGTTCGGAAGAAAAAACATGAAAATCGTTTTAGGCGTCTGACCACTTCAAGTGGTCTTGACGCCTTGAATTGCCAACAAAAGTGGACTTTAAAAAAATATTCACTTGTTGATTAAACCTTTATGAAGATTGTTACTCTAATCAGGTCTTTTCAGTTAACTGACGTTGAAAGTTTCTTACTTTTCTTTGCTTCAGTTTTAAACTTCGCTCGGTCGTTCTCCTCTAAGTCTTGAAAACAAACTTAACAAGACTATGAAAACAACACACATTAAAAACTTGCTACAGGCAATGAGCAGTAATCTGATGGTACTCTTCGTTGGCCTTTCAATAATGTTTCTCGTATCGTGTAACAACGATGACACAACTCCAGACTTCTCTTCAGAAGATATTGAAGACGCAAGTGTGGATGCTATTGAAGATTCTTATTTTGATGATGGTGACGACCTTGTAGGTGAAGCCTTCACCAGTACCGATCAGGATTTAAGTGGTGGACGCGTAAGCACCGATGAACGATTAGTGTGTGCTACTTTAACTCGTACTGGGTCCAAAGCAAATGGAAGTCTTAGGGTTGACTTTGGTGATGGATGCACAGGACCTCGTGGCAATGTTCGCGCTGGTGCCATTGTAGTAACTCATACCGGAGACTGGCGCAATGCGGGTTCGACATGGAGTTTCTCTTATGAGAACTACTCAGTTAATGGAGTTCAATTGGAAGGTGAAAGAACAGTAACCATCGTTAGCACTTCTGATTCCTTGGTTGTTTCTGATGTAACACTTGTGGGTGGAAAGATTACGTGGCCTGATGGTCGCGTAGCTACGCGCGAAGTAAACCACAGACGCGAACATGAACGTCATGAAAATCATTTATTGGATCGTTTGATTATCTATGGAACTGCAAGTGGTACATTTCGCAACGGACGTGGATATTCAATCGAAATTCTTGAACGATTAATTTACCGCAGAGCGTGTGGAGCCGAAGGAGTAATCATTCCAGTAAGTGGAGTTAAATTAATCAAACATGGCGAACGGGAACTTACAGTTGACTATGGAGATGGAACCTGCGATAACATTGTTCTTCTTACCAACAAAAATGGGCAATCGCACCGATACGAAGTGAAGAAGTAGGATTTGGTGAAGAGGGAATAGAGAAGTTTACCTGAAAAGGTGGACTTCTTTTTTGTATGAAATCTCTCCGATATCAAGTTGCAGTTCTTTTCGAGTTGCAAATTCAATTTATCAACGGGGCTGACTAAAAAGTCAAAAAAAAATAAGTCACTTCTCTATTGCTGTCATTCCGGGCAAGTTGACCTAACCTTAAACTATAGTCTTCTTAACAATACGCGACCCGGAATCTCCGTAAGTGTTGGTATTTCATAGCAGAACTACATATTAATCTGATAAGATTGCGGGTCTCGATTGCATAAGTACTCAATGATTTAATAAAAACACTCGCCCGCAATGACTAAAGACTTTTAGTAGCCCGGCAGATAACGATTAAGGTTAAAATTTTTTCCGTTCAACGTTTCGCCATGTGACTGGACACGGCTTCGAAAGCCCCACATTTAATACATAACGTGACGCATTTTCAGATTTGTTAAAATATGGGTAAATTGACATTCTAAATAATTGAATTATGAGAATAAAGGATGACTTCCACAGCCTGATTGAGAAGATAGAGGACGAAGAGGCTTTAAAGGGATATTTTAAATTAATTCAACGGCTTAACAACAACCAGACAGGTGAACTTTGGGACGGCCTAAGTCCTGCCGAGAAAGATGAACTTTTACTTTCATACGAGGAGAGTTTTGACTCAAATAATTTAGTCAGCCATGAAGAGGTTAAAAACCAGCATGATAAATGGCTAAGAAAATAGTATGGACCAAAAGAGCCAATAGTAAATTCAACAAAATAATTGACTATTTAGAAGAAGAATGGGGACATGGTGTGACGCAAAATTTCGTTACTAAGACTTACGACATCATTGAATTGATCTCAGACCAATCAGACCTGGGAACACTAGAAAACTCCGAGAAAAGTATCAGAGGTTTTTTACTGACCAAACACAATCGACTCTTCTATAGAGTAACGGAGAAGGAAATAGTACTGTTAAATTTTTTCGACACGAGATCCGGTTCTAAAAGAAAGAGATTTTGAAAACGTGGCATAACCGAGTAGACGGTTAGTGAAGGTGTGTTAAGAAGTCTGTCTTCTCAGGCGGACTTCCTTGTTTTGATAACAAAATCCTTCGCTTTCAAGTTTCAGTTCATTCAGAATTGCAAATTTCAATTTATCAGGGTTCGACATTGCAAAGTGTCGAAGAGCAATGTACTCCTTCTCTTATTTTTTATCTGTGGTCTTTGTCGTAATCAACAAGACACCTCGTTCACCGATATTTCCAAAAATCCTTAATGCTGCTGGCTTTTTTAGTAACTCTACGCTCTTTATATCATCTTTTGAAAGCTTCATCTTTGTCAGATTAATATCCTTCAGACTTACATATTCAATTCCATCAATTACCAAGATAGGTTTCTTAGAGATTAGTCCTTCCTTCTGAAATTCATTGATTTTTCTCAACAAGAAATGTCTTGTCTGGTTTTGTGTCATCGAGATAGTACTTATTCATGGAGCATCCTGATACAAGAAGCGCGAAGAACATCGCAAAAAATATATATTTCATAGTGACTCTTTTATTTAACCTTACTGCAAACATCCGAATATACACAATTGCGAATATTCTATAAAAAAATAATCCCGTGGCACTCACCATCGATTCTTCAGTTGCAAGCAGAGAGAGCCTCACCTCTCTTCTAGAGGTTTCTGAATTCAATCTATTAATATTCAAACTAAGCAAAAAATTCAGCTGCTTTACTCTATCCGTTTTTAGAATACTCACTCTCCATTCGAAGCTCTTATTCCAAAAATCAATAAGTATCCAACAATCCAGAACTCGCCCACAGTAGCCGGAATAACCAAGATATCAACCAGTGGACTGTTTACCCCTGCATATTTTAAAAACGCACTGAGCAGGTAGCCAATGCCACCAGTGATTAAAGTAACACCCAACAAGCGCGGCATCCGCTGAGAGGATACAATGATATAGCCCATCGGTATAAGCCAAAGACCAAAGAAAAGGCTACCCACATCCCAGGCATTTCTTATCAGCAAACCTAGCAGGTAAATTAATGTCACCTTATCTCCAACTAGCTGAGTAGAATGTGCTACCTCAATAGATGCTCCCATTGAAATCGCACTAACCATAATAACTCCCGAATTCATCATTCCCCATATCCCTAGTGTCCAGGCGACCCACCCATTAATATCTTTAAACAACTTATAAAACCAGACTGCCGCCAGTGCCTGTGAAACAATAATAAGCAGTTCAAACACAAGACGGGCACGAGCTATTGACTCTTTTGATGTTAAGTTTTCGAGCGTGATAGCAGGATCTGAAACATATATCTGGGAATGAAAAATCATAAAACCTAAAACTCCTGAAATAGCGAGGAGCAAATAAAATATCCCTGTAACGCGAGCCGTCTCTACTTGATTTTTGTATACACTATCCATGTTCATGTTGTTTTGATTTTTTAATGGATTGACTCCCTACAAGCCAAATCAGTATTCTAATTATGGCAGGTTGCTTCTCATAAGAGACGGTTCAATTGATAAATATGTTACATTCAGAATGTATTCCTTACAAAACAAAAAATCCCGCAGCACAATGCCGCGGGATTCCTCTCTATTTGCAAGCAGAGAGTTGTAAGACCTCACCCCTAACCCCTCTCATCGGCCGATGCCTTCTCCAAAGGAGAAGGGAAACGGCCTGAAGTTTTTATGAGGGGAACGAGCTCAGTATTTATTAATAACGATAGTAATCTGGTTTGAATGGTCCTTGTTGACCTACACCAATATACTTCGCTTGTTCTGGAGAAAGAATCATCCAACTCAACACCAATTTTCTTAAGGTGCAAGCGAGCAACTTTTTCATCCAAATGTTTCGGCAACATGTATACTTCGTTCTTATACTTATCTGTATTGTTCCAAAGTTCTAATTGTGCCAACGTTTGGTTTGTAAATGAGTTCGACATTACAAATGAAGGGTGGCCAGTAGCACAACCTAAATTTACTAAGCGACCTTCTGCTAAAAGAAGAATTTGATTGCCGCTCTTTAATGTATACAAATCAACCTGAGGTTTGATCTCATCACGCGATGCATTTTTCTTCAACCACGCAACGTCAATCTCGTTATCGAAGTGACCAATGTTACAAACAATCGTCTTGTCTTTCATCATCTCAAAGTGACGACCTAACACAATACCAAAGTTACCGGTTGTTGTTACAACGATGTCGGCCTCTTTCACTGCCGTATCCATTTTCTTAACTGCAAATCCATCCATAGCAGCTTGAAGCGCACAGATTGGATCAATCTCGGTAACGATAACACGGGCACCCGCTCCACGCAACGAAGCAGCGGAACCTTTACCTACGTCTCCATATCCGGCAACAACAGCCACCTTTCCGGCCATCATCACATCCGTAGCTCTGCGGATTGCATCTACTAATGATTCTTTGCAACCATACTTGTTGTCAAACTTTGACTTAGTTACTGAATCGTTGATGTTAATCGCAGGCAATGGCAATGTACCAGCCTGCTGACGCTCTACTAAGCGATGAACACCTGTAGTTGTTTCTTCTGAGATTCCACGAATTCCTTTTACCAATTCCGGATAGCGATCCAATACCATGTTGGTAAGATCTCCACCATCATCCAAAATCATATTCAAGGGCTTACCATCTTTAAAAGCATGCAAGGTCTGCTCAATACACCAGTCAAACTCTTGCTCATTCATACCCTTCCAGGCAAATACCGGAATACCTGCTTTTGCAATAGCAGCAGCAGCATGATCTTGCGTTGAGAAAATATTACAGGATGACCAGGTAACTTCAGCACCTAATTCAATCAGGGTTTCAATAAGTACCGCAGTTTGAATAGTCATGTGAAGACAGCCAGCAATGCGGGCATCTTTCAATGGCTTCTTAGCACCAAATTCTTCACGAAGAGCCATCAAGCCGGGCATTTCTGCTTCCGCTAATTTGATCTCTTTGCGGCCCCATTCGGCCAATGAAATGTCTTTAACCTTAAATTTTGCTGTTTCTGTTACTGTCATGTTGTGAAATTTTCGAGTTTTTAAACTGCCACCCGGCAGGAAAGGCACAAAGGTAAGACAAACGTTCAAGAATTACCATCTCAAATTAATCTTATTGATTGGTAACTGACTGATTGGTAAGTCTATAATCGACTGTTGAACTATTTTCTATTGTTGATGTGTTAACCTTTAAAATTTCAAACGAATGAAGACCAAAATTAAAGTCGATATAGTTTCGGATGTTGTGTGCCCGTGGTGTTATATCGGTAAACGAAGGATTGAAGGTGCTATGAGTGAATTAACTGATGAATTCGAATTTGAAGTATCTTACCTGCCTTTTGAGCTGAATCCATCCACACCCAAAGAAGGATTTAATCAGAAAGAATATTTGGCAAAGAAATTTGGTAGTGAAGAGCGTTACCGCGAACTCACAAACTACGTAAAGGCTACGGCTGCTGAGGAGGGTTTAGCATTTGATTTCGATAAACAAAGAAAATCGCCTAACACGCGCGATATGCATCGCATTATTTGGTTTGCGAAGCAAGACGGAAAACAACTAGCCATCAAAGAAGCTTTTATGAAAGCCTATTTTGAAGACGGGGTTGATCTCACTAAAAGAGAAAATCTTCTTGCAATCAGTAAATCAGTAGGACTTAATTCAGATACGATTTCTTCGCTGCTTGATTCAGAAGAGGGATTGGCCGAAGTAATTTTAGAAGAACAAAATAATATTCAACGGGGCATCAACGGAGTTCCTTACTACATCATCAATAATCAATACGGAATTTCAGGAGCACAACCGAAAGACACATTCATTAAAGCACTAACCCAAATTGGTAACGAATCTGTTACTGCTGAAGGTGAAGCTTGTGCTGTGGATGGTTCGGATTGCTGACCTCACCCCTGCCTACCCGCAGGCCCCCTCTGCAAAGGAGGGGTGACTGTTATTCGGGAATCATCATTGAGCTAAGCAGGTATTCCTGAATGTTGCTTAAGCCTTTGGAACGGGCTTTTCATTTTGATAACCTAACAAGGTCATCATACTTCCGCTGGTTTGTTCCTCGGCAAAAAGTTCGGTAGTAATCTCGCCATCTTCATTGCGGTTAATCAGCACATGCTTCGGTGCTGGTATCAGGCAATGCTGAATACCACCATAGCCACCTAATGATTCCTGATAGGCTCCGGTATGGAAGAAACCGATGTACAATGGTTCTTCATCCGTGATCATCGGCAAGAAAACTTCGCCTGTGTGTGATTCTGAATTGTAGTAGTCATGACTATCGCACGTAAGGCCGCCAATATTTACTTTGTGGTATGGATCATCCCACTTATTCAGCGAAAGCAAAATGTATTTTTGATTGAGCCCCCAAACATCCGGTAAATGGGTGATGAATGAACCATCAATCATATACCAAAGCTCTTTATCATTTTGGAGTTTCTGATCTACCATGGAATACAACACGGCACCACTCTCGCCCACTGTAAAACTTCCAAACTCAGTAAAGATATTTGGTACGGGCACGTTATTCTTTTCACAGATCCACTTTATGTTTTCTACAATCTGCTCGATCATGTACTTATAATCAAACTGAAAGGTAAGTGAAGTCTTAATCGGGAAACCACCACCAATATCAATTGAATCCAACGTATCGCAAATCTTTTTCATTTCGCAATACTTAAAAATGAATCGACTCAATTCACTCCAATAGTAAGCAGTGTCTTTAATTCCAGTGTTAATAAAGAAGTGTAGCATCTTAAGCGATGCCTTGCTGCTGGGTTGAATCTTTTCTTTGTATAAAGGAATGATATCGCTGTAGCGGATACCTAAACGCGAAGTATAAAATTCAAATTTTGGTTCTTCATCGGCTGCAACCCGTATACCTACTTGATAAGGAGTATTAACATTTTGTTCGTAGGTATCAATCTCACTCAAATTATCGAGAATGGGAATACAATTGAATCCATCATTCAATAAATCGGTGATATACTCCTTGTACTTTGGCATTTTAAAACCATTGCAAAGAATGAACGTCTCTTTTGAGATTTTTCCACGTTCGTACAACGAGCGAACGATCGGAATATCAAAAGCAGATGACGTTTCAATATGAATGTCGTTGTTTAAGGCTTCCTCCAACACAAAATCGTAATGCGATGATTTTGTGCAATAGCAATAGGTGTATTTGCCATTGTATTTAAAACGCTCAATGGCATTGTTAAAGGTTGCCTGTGCAAACCGTATGTTTTCACTAATGCGTGGCAGGTAGGTAATTTTCAAAGGGGTACCGTACTGTTTAATAATATCCATCAAGGGAACATCATTAAACAACAATTCGTGTTCGCGAACTTTAAATTCTTTCTGTGGAAATTCAAAAGTTTGCTCAATCAGTTCACGGTAGCTCTTCATGGTTGATTACTCGTTGTTTTTAGCGGCTGCTGGTTTGAGCTGGAACGTAACAACGATCAACGATATAACCATCAACCTAAATTTGAGGTGCAATATTGAGATAAATTTGCCATCTTTACAACACATTTACAACCCCATGGTTAATCACGTTTCCTACATGCATTTAGTCCCCGGTCGGCCGGGTCAGCATGTCTTGCCCGACTTCTGACGGCATTATATAGGAGGGTCGTTTGACCCATTTTGTGAGAATCCATTGTTTCCTAAAGATTAAATTCCATTCCCGTGAAAGAAATAAAAATCATTGAGGTGAAGTCCGAAATCGGTGCCGGTACACGCGGTGCAAGTTTGGGCGTAGAAGCAATGAAGATTGCCAGCCTTGATTTAAAGTCCGATTTATTCCGAAAATTTGATTCTATAGAAGTTGAAAACGTAAATGAACTTCTGTTTGATGGTGCCGAACACGCCTATGCCAAGTTTATAGATGGCACCTTGATTATGGAAGAGCGTGTATGCCTGGAAGTATACGAACAACTTTTTGATGATTTCTTTCCGTTGATTATGGCCGGAGATCATTCTACTGCCTACGGAACAATAGCAGGAATAAAAAAAGCATTTCCTAAAAAACGGCTAGGCGTTATTTGGATTGACGCACATGCCGATTTACATACGCCTTTTACTACTCCATCGGGCAATATGCATGGCATGCCTGTAGCGATGGCATGTGGGTTCGATAATTTTGAATGCAAGGTAAATGACCCACGTGGTGAAACATTGGATTACTGGGAGCAAATAAAAAATGTAGGGATGCCCGGTCCAAAAATTAATCCTGAAGATCTAGTTTACATAGCTGTACGCGATTTAGAAAAGGCAGAGAACTATCTACTGAACAAATACAACATCAATTTTATTGAAGTTGAGGACGTGCGAAAATCGGGGGCAGAGCAGGTAGCTAAAAATGCATTAAAGATGCTTGATCATTGTGATTTGATTTATATCTCCTTCGATGTAGATAGTATTGATAGCCGATTCTCAACAGGTACGGGCACTCCCGTACCTAATGGTATAACCGTAGAAGAAGCAAAAACTTTGAATGCAGAGCTTTGTAAACATCCAAATGTGTGCGCCTGGGAAATTGTTGAAGTTAACCCAACCTTGGACACTGAAAACAGAATGGCCGAAAGCGCCTTCGAAATTATGGAAGCTTCAGCTAAATCAATTATGGCAAGGCCGGTAATGGCAGAGTAATCAAAATTTGTTTATTAATTCTCTTCCGCCAATTTGGTGAGTGACTTTATCGTACTCATCAAATTACTTCGGATTACCGGATCCGTAAACATGCGGGGAATACTACTCGGCATAGAAAGAATACGATACGTTACCTTCACCTTCTTTGGCGTTAGTTGTTCCATTCTCCAACTTCCGGCCAACTCCATACGGGTTACTCCTTTTTTTACTGGCGAGAGTTTAGGATTGACAACTGATTCAAATCGAAGGAATAGTTCTTTACCCGGAATTACTTCTTCTACCTCATACCTTAAAAAATGATCCTGATCACTCACCGGCCAGGGAATGTCATGATACGAATATTCAAACCAATAAGACGTGTCGCGTTGTGGATACACTTTAAATTCGCTCACATGATTTTGCCAGAGTTGAATTCTTGATTCGTCTTTTAAAATGGAAAGAATTTCATACATCGAGGCTTCTATCAAAAATTCTCCCTTTACCTCACGCGCTTTTACAGCAGGCACCTTACCGGGAAAAGTAATCCAGCGCTCATAAACAAAAATGGGTGAGTCTTCTTTGACCAAATCAAATTTTTCTATTTCTGAACTTTGCCCATATGAAGAGCCAACAAAAAAGATAGAAAACAATAAAGAGAGATGGAGATTTCGCACTGGAACAACTAGTAACAAACTCATACGCATTCAAAGATAACTTACTTTGTTTTTATGACAACCAACCCAAGCTAAACCCCTACCAATTAAAGTTTTTATAACGTTAATTCCGGTTTTATGGTATCTCTCCCAAAATCATAATGTAGCGTATCATTCTTATAACGGCACATAAAGGGATTTTTTACCGCTTACACACCGAAGGCCAAATTCCGACCAATTCATTCCTACTTTTGAAGCGATTACGCTACTTCAGAAGATTCTTACCATAAACAAAAACCATGAAAAAACTCTTTTACTTTTCTCTGGCCTTGCTAACCGCTGGCGCCTGTAAACAAGCATCTGATACCGATGTAAAACATGTAGTTGTTACAGGAATCGATTTCTCTAAAAAACCTGGGGATGATTTTTTTACGTTCGCCAATGGCATCTGGTACGATACCGCCCAAATACCGGCTAGTCAAACCGGAGTAGGTTCTTATTCATTTATGAATTACCCGCAGCGCATTCGCCTGCAGGCTATTTTGGATAGCGTGTCTAGCGCCAGTAACGCAGCGGGAAGTATTGAACAAAAGGTAGGCGACTTTTATGCGTCAGGACTGGATACAGAAGCTATTAACAAGCGTGGGCACGAACCGATTAAACCCATTCTAACAAGTATTGATGCTATCACCGATGTACCTTCGATGATGAAGTTTGTGGCCGAAGCTCAAAAGACAAGCAATGGTTCTATTATTGGTTTCCGGGTTGGTCCCGATGCGCAACACAGTTCCGTGAATATTGTATCGTTATCGCAAACCGGAATTGGATTACCCGAAAGAGACTACTATTTCAGAACAGATTCTTCAACCCTGGTGATACAGGCAGCGTATAAAAAATATACTGCCACCTTATTTGAATTAACAGGCGCTGATGCTACCACAGCTGCAAAAAATGCCGAAGTAGTTTATGGAATAGAAAAACAAATAGCTTCATCACACAAGACGAACATCGAGCGCAGAAATGTAAAAGCCAATTACAATAAATTAGCCGTTTCCGATATCGCGAAAAAACAACCAAACATTGGCTGGCCTACTTTGCTGAATGATTTCGGTGCTAAGGTTGATTCTGTAAACATGCAGCAACCAGCTTACTACGATAAGTTGAACACTATGCTCAAATCTGTTTCGATTGCTGATTGGAAAATTTATCTGAAAGCAAGATCTATCAGCACGTTTGCAAACTTTTTAAGCAAGCCATTTACGGATGCAACTTTTGCCTATGCAAAAATTTTAACCGGGCAGGCAGTACAAAAACCACGGGCAGAAGAAATTACCGAAGCAGTAGACCGCTCTTTAGGTCATGCCCTTGCACAATTGTATGTTAAAAAATATTTTCCGGAGGAAGCCAAGAAACGTATGCGTGTGTTGGTGGATAACCTGAAAAAAGCATTTGAAACACGTATTACTAAGTTGGAGTGGATGAGTGATTCCACGAAAACAAAAGCGAAAGAAAAGTTATACGCCTTTACAGAAAAAATTGGCTATCCTGATAAGTGGAGAGATTACTCAAACGTAGAAGTGAAGCGAGACACGTATTTTGAAAATCGTTTATCCGCCAACAAAAATGATTATGACTACATGCTTGCCAAGGTTGGTCAACCGGTTGATCGCACGGAGTGGGGCACTACACCACCTACGGTAACAGCTTACAACAACCCTCCACTAAATGAGATCGTTTTTCCTGCCGGGATTTTGCAACCGCCCTATTTCGACTTGTATGCGGATGACGCGCTTAACTATGGCGGCATTGGTATGGTGATTGGCCATGAGATCACACACTCGTTTGACGACCAGGGAGCGCAGTATGATAAAGTGGGTAACGTAACAAACTGGTGGACCAAAGATGATTATGAAAAATTCAAAGCCCGCACGCAGCAAGTAATTGATCAATACAGTTCGTTTAGTGTTCTTGATTCAGTGTACGTAAAAGGCGGGTTAACCGTAGGCGAAAACACAGCCGACATTGCCGGAATAGCAATTGCGTATGATGCCTTTAAATTAACCGAGCAAGGAAAGGACACTGTGAAACTGGATGGATTCACACCTGATCAACGTTTCTTCATTTCGATAGCAAGAATATGGCGGGTAAAAACAACCGATCAGTTTTTACGCATGTACGTAAACACGAATTCGCACTCACCAGCCAAGTGGCGCGTGAACGGACCGTTGATGAACTTTACTCCTTTCTACAACGCATTTAATGTGCATCCCGGAGATAAAATGTACAAACCCGAAAACGAACGGATTGTAGTTTGGTAAAGTTTGATTGAATTACATTGAAAGCCCCACGGAGTTTAACTTCATGGGGCTTTTTCTTTGGCGTCAGGTATCTAATTATTCATCGCGTAACGCATGAACCGGGTTAGCGAGCGCGGCTCTAATTACATGATAACCAACCGTGGCTGAGGTAATAATGAAAGCAATCAATCCTGAAATAAGGAATGTCAGCCACTCGTCATTCAACTGAATTCGGAAAGCAAAATTCTGAAGCCAACTGTCCGTAAAATACCAGGCTGCCGGGAAGGCGAGTACAATACCTATTCCAACAAGAACAAAAAATTCATTGGCAACTAACATCACTAAGCCTTTCACACTTGCACCTATTACTTTGCGAACGCCAATCTCTTTGGTTCGCTGTTGTGTAGTAAATGCCGCAAGTCCAAGCAATCCCAAACACGCAATCATGATTGTTAATCCGGAAAACGCCATGAATATCTGACTGCGCTTTTGGTCGCCTTTGTATTGCGAATCAAAATCCTGATCTAAAAAGCTGAACTCGAAGGTGTGATTTGGAAAAATTTCTTTCCATGTTTTCTCAATCGCAGCAACTGACTTATTTACATCACCCGGTTGAGTGCGAACAAATATATTGTTGTTGTTTTTCTCCAGTAAAATTATGAGTGGCTCGATGGGATCATACAGCGAGTTTTGATTATAATCTTTTATTACTCCAACTACCCGCTTCTCAAAATCCCCATCATCGCCCGCGGTAAAACGCCTTCCTATCGGATCCTTCCAGCCCATGCGCTTAACCATGCTTTCGTTGGCAAGCACCGCATACGTTGTGTCACTTGCTACATCACGCGAGAAATCACGGCCTTGCACAATCTCCATTCCCATTGTTTTTACAAAATCGTAATCAGCACCATAAAGATCAACGCCACGCTGTACCATTTTTCCTTCAGCATCCTCCACTTGAAAAAGCAATTTACCAATTCTCTGGCCGGGTGATGAATTTGCCATTCCGACACTTAGAACATCAGGCGATTGCTTCAGCTTATCTACCAGTGGCTGAGCTTGTTTTACCTGATCACGACTGGATAATTGAATTCGTAGCACCTGTTCCTTGTCAAACCCTAAATCTTTATTTCTGAGATATTGAAGTTGATCAAATACAATCAGCGTGCTGATGAGCATGAAAATACTAAGCGCAAACTGAACGACTACCAGCGATTTACGAAAGTATACACTTCCTCCCTTCGCTGACAACTTGCCTTTCAAAACATTAACAGGATTAAAGCCAGATAAATAAAAGGCCGGATAACTTCCCCCCACTATGCCGGTAAATGCAACGATACCCAATAAGCTTAGTATCACCTGCTGTTGCAGAAGGTAAGAAAAAGAAATTTGTTTGTTGGCCAGCGTATTGAATGCCGGAAGTAACATGTAAATCAGCAAAAGACTTACAAACAAAGCAATCATGGCCACTACTACAGACTCGGCAATGAATTGAGCGATCAATTGATTGCGTTGGCTGCCCATTACTTTTCGAATACCAACCTCCTTTGCCCGGTTGGCCGATCGTGCGGTTGCCAGATTAATGTAATTAATACACGCAATGATCAACATGAACGCAGCCACCACACCAAAAATATAGATGTAGGAAATATCACCACCCGCCTCAGCTTCATCCTGAATTTTGGAGTAGAGATGGATACGAGTGATCGGCTGAAGTTCGTATTGCACCTTCACGCCCGCTTCTTCAAAAACAGGATTCACTTTTTCTTTGATAATTTTCTCAAAACTTGCATTCATCTTACTGAGATCATAATCGGCAGGAAGTTGTATATAAGTGAACACCCCAAAACCTCCCCACGCACCCTGAAATTGCGGTCGTGTGTTTCTAGATACTAATCCACTAAATCTAAAATGAGAGTTGAGTGGAACATCTTTAATGATACCAGTAATTTTAAACTCTTCTCCTTGCTGATTTTGAATAGCCTGACCGACAGCTTCATTGGGATTTTCAAAATATTTTTTAGCTATGGTTTCGGTAAGCACCATGCTGAATGGATTGTCCATCGCGGTGTTAGGATCGCCCGAAATAAATTCATACGAAAACATATCAAAGACCGTAGAGTCTGCGAGATAAAAGTCATTTTCAGGAAACTGTGTATCGCCTTTCTTGTAAACATTGTTGTTCATCTGCGCAAAGCGAACGGCATTGACTACTTCGGGGTAATTATCTCGCAATTCATCCCGCAAGGGCATTTGGGTAGCCGACCATGTGAATGCATTATCCGGCTCTTTTATATTGGAAACAATCCTATAGATGTTGTTGGCGTTCTTGTGATAACGATCATAGCTAAACTCGTCCAAAATATACATCAGCAAAAAAAGGCTGCACGTAATGCCGATGGTTAAGCCCAGAATATTGATAATGCTATACGCTTTGTCCTTAAGAAGGCTGCGAAAAGAGATAGTGAGTAGATTTTTGAGCATGGTAGGTGGGGGTTATTAGTTGCTTTACGTACTAACGAAGGAACTCGTTGACAAAAGGATGTTAATTAAGGTTAAAAAGTTTTAAGTTTTAATAGAATCTGTTAGTCGGGAGACCTGACAGCAATGGATTTGAGGAAGAATTTATCCCATATTCATAATCACAATATGAAGTATTATTCTTCGGCCACTTCAATTAAGTTATTGATAATACTCATTAAATTATTCCGCACGATAGGGTCGGTTATAAAACGTGGGTAACCTGTGGGTTTGGTTACTATAGTATATATGACTTGGGTTTTACCATTCGAAAGTTTTTCAAACTGCCATTGGCCAATTGTCGGCTTACGATCAACATTCTTATTCAAGGGAGCCAATTGTTCATTTAACGAATCTTGAAATGAAAGCACCATGAGACTGTCCGTCCGTTTTCTTATTGTGTATTTCAATAGATAGTCCTGCTTATTGAGGGGCCAAGGCATTTTATATAAGGCATACGTATGCCAGATGGAATCACTACCTGGAATGTATTGGTATTTAATAATGTTGGTTTGCCATTCCCTAATTCTAGTTTCATCAATCACCGTTTTAAGCATTTTATCCATGGAAGCAGAAGTCTCAAAAACACCCTGTATTTGCCTGGATTTTATATTTGTGTTTAGAAAGAATATCCATCGCTCATAGAGCGTGATTTTCTCGTCTTTCATTACGATTCCGTATTCTTCAATAGTTGATTGTCCGTTGACAAGTACATGCGAGCATACTAGCGTAATAAGTAAGAAAAACTTTTTAGATAACATTATCTTAATAATAGCATTTTTCCTCCAGTTACCCGCATTAGACGTTTGCCAAATTTTTTTTGGTGCAAGGTATTTCTATCTGAAGCAACTGAATCTAAACAGAAAGGAACTGTCAGTCTGAATTCCTGACAGCAATGGAACTTCGTACTTGTTGCGAGTACTATAGTTTTTTATCCGTGTCCAGTGTTAACCTCTTTCATTTCAAAATAACACTTCTCACAAACTAGTCTAATTTCTGCAAATCGCATTGATGTATCATTCCATCCATCCTCGTGTTGTCGGATTAATTCACATTTATCACACCAAGCTTGAAAATCGTCATCCTCTCCAAGTTCCATGTTCTCAGATGTCTCGAAAGATTCTTCAAATCCCACTTTATCCTTTTTGTTAAGATGTTTACAAACAAAGGCTCTTCGCCTATACTCGTGAATGTTACATTGGACATATTTATCCTTTATACTTTTTGCGGTCTCATAATCAATAAATTCAGTTACGACTAAAAACATTTTCAATTGGTTATCATTAACAGGTCTATAAACTCCAAGTCCATTTCCAAGTTTAGCAGCAATAGCAGCAAATTCCCAAGCTTCAGCCTCGCTACAATCGAAAAGTCCGTTTGTTAATTTTACAATATTATTAACCTGCCCGAATTCCTTCATTAGCAAAGCTTTTGTCTTAACATTATCAAGCGTATCTTCATTATCCCACGACCATTTCCATGTTTTTGATTTTTCGGAAAAACTGCCAATGTCAAAATATTTGAAATTCAACTCTTTATCACCAGTCGAAAAAGTCAATAACCCAGTAACTTGGTTATAGAACCAATTCTCATAAAATGAGATCTCATAGTCCTTATTGAACTTGTCCTGAAGTTGTTTTAAATCTTCAACGCATTTTTCTGCAAAATTGTCGTAATCTATAATTTTCAAAGTCATTGATTTTTCTATAAAAAATTCCCAACGTGAATATAATCAACACCAATCTCATTCGGGAGCCTTCCGCGGCAGGGATAGCAGCGGAAATCCTTTTGCTGAAATGATCCCGATAGCTATCAGGTGTGTGCAGGGCAAAAAGATTGCAGCGAATAGCCCGCCTGGCCGCCCTCAAAAAAATACAAGTAGGCAGGTGGCAGTTGACAATAGGCAGGAAAGTAAAATATTTCACCTTGCTTACTGCATGTTGCCTCCTGCTTACTATTGGGAAAACATCCTTGAAACCTTAAAGGGTTTGCGTATTTTCGCACCAAAATTCAACGCACAATCATGAGCCAAAACAGACCGATCTCCAACTTTATTGAAAAGAATTATCTCCATTTTAATGCAGCCGCACTGGTAGATGCTGCGAAAGGGTATAAAAAACATATTGCGGAAGGCAAAAAAATGTTGGTGTCGCTGGCAGGTGCTATGAGCACAGGCGAACTCGGCATCAGCTTCGCGGAAATGATTCGTCAGGATAAAGTGCATATTATTTCATGCACGGGGGCCAACCTGGAAGAAGATATCATGAATTTGGTGGCGCACTCGCATTACAAGCGCATTCCAAATTATCGCGACCTAACACCCGAACAAGAATGGGAATTGTTAGGAAATCATTTGAATCGGGTATACAAACATCTTCTAAGAGATTATCAAAAGCCATCAAAATGGTGAAATCTCCAAAAACAGGTGCTTATACATTCGTAGAGTCTATTATGGCTCCTGAAGCAGTTGAAGAATTCTTGAAAAAGAAATAATTAACACTAGCATTATATAGATTAGCTACTTTCTTTCGGAAGTAGCTTTTTTATTTTCTATATTTGCTTCGCCTGTTCGCTAATGCTCGGGTGTCATACAAATTTTAGAATAATTGCTTGAATAATTAGAAATAGAGATTCAAGTGTTGTATCTAAAAAAGATGAATTTCAAATCTTAATATATAATGAGTTTTTTCAAAAAATTATTTTCATCCGAAAAAAAGGAGACGTTAGACAAAGGGCTAGAGAAATCAAAAGCAACTTTCTTTTCTAAGTTAACTAAAGCAGTTGCTGGAAAATCTAAAGTTGACGATGAGGTTTTGGATAATCTAGAAGAAATACTTGTTTCTTCTGATGTTGGTGTTGATACTACCCTGAAAATAATTACAAGAATTGAGGCTCGTGTTGCTGCTGATAAATACCTTGGTACAGATGAGCTTAATAAAATTCTTCAGGGAAGAAATTGCTAGTTTGTTATCTGAAACTAATTCTGGAGAAGCAACGGAGTTTGTAATTCCAATTAATACAAAACCCTATGTTTTGATGGTTGTAGGAGTCAATGGAGTAGGGAAAACAACAACGATAGGAAAATTGGCTTATCAATTTAAAAAACAAGGATACAAAGTAGTTCTTGGTGCTGCAGATACTTTTCGTGCGGCAGCTATTGATCAACTTCAAATTTGGGCGGATAGAGTAGGTGTTCCCATTGTAAGGCAAAATATGGGTAGTGACCCTGCCTCTGTAGCTTTTGATACATTACAGTCGGCTGTTGCCCAAAATGCTGACATTGTAATTATAGATACTGCAGGTCGATTACATAATAAGATTAATTTGATGAACGAATTAACAAAAGTTAAAACATGTGATGCAAAAGGTATTCCGAATACACCAAATGATGTGATGTTGGTTCTTGATGGTTCTACAGGACAAAATGCTTTTGAACAAGCCAAGCAATTTACAGCCGCTACAGAAGTTTCTTGTTTAGCAGTAACTAAATTAGATGGAACAGCTAAAGGTGGTGTCGTAATAGGTATTTCTGATCAATTTCAAATTCCAGTAAAATATATTGGTGTAGGTGAAGGAATTGAAGATTTGCAAGTATTTAATAAATCAGAGTTTGTTGATTCTTTCTTTAATTAAGTATTAGAATGAATTTTTACAATAAGATTAAACCCATTTACCTTTATTTTATTAGTGTTGTATCTCTAGTTTTATCGAATTTTTTTAGAGAAGGAAATCAACTTGTTTATGTTTTTTTATTAACAACAGGTACGATATTGTTTATTTTAGGCTTCTTGAAAGGCCGTAATGAACGTAAATAACTATTGGTACAAAGCATTTATTCTTGTCCATAAGGCATCATCAAATCCAGATAATGCAAAGTTGGTTCCATCCGCAGCATCACCCATTCGAATTACTACCATTTTCTTACTAGGAATTACATAGATCTTCTGGTCATTTTTTCCCAATGCCATAAACATATCGTTAGGTCCAGATGGGATTAAACTTCCGTTGATTTGTAGCTGTGATTGAGGGAGGTGATAGCTTGATTTTCCATTCAGCCACCAAAGATACCCGTAACTCAGGTTGATGTTTTGTGAAGTAGTTGTAGCTTGGTTGAAATATTCTTCATTCAAAATTACATTGTTCTCCCATTTTCCTTTATTGAGCATCAATAAACCAAAACGCGCCATACTTCGAGTAGTGCTGAAATAGACACTATTGTTGTCCACTTGAATCCAAGCCCCAGTCATTCCGATTTTATCTCTTAATTTCGAATTGAAATAATTGGACCAGGATAATTCTGAGGCGTTTGCAATAACATCTTGTAATTTTACATATACATTATGATAGGCCCAGCAGAGTTACCCGCATCAGCTATATAGGTTAGTTTTCCAGCTGTAACTTCATCTGTGGTGTCGTCTAGTCCAGAAGTCATTGTCAAAAGATTTTTGCACGTAATTTGATTTTCTTGGGCTATTGTTTCGCTAGTGCGGCCTGTGCCGATATAATTTGAAACGGTGTTGTTGATGTTGATAATGCCTTCTTGCTGTGCAATTCCTGTCAATGTTGAAGTTAATGTTTTTCCGGCACTTGCCCAATACCAGGGCGTAGTTGCTGAATGTCCGTTGAAATAATCCCCAATACAATTCTACCATCGACAAGAATGATAAAACTTTTCGAGTTTTTTAGGGCTAAATAATCTAAAAGGGGTTGTACTGCCGATTGTTTCCATCCTAAATCTGTAATCGATTTTGTTTCCCAAGCATCACCAGATAATGGAGGAAAATAAAGAGTTTCTGCAGGAGTAGGTATGGATTTATCAGGTTCGGAGCTGCAATTAGCAAAAAAGACAACTATAAAAATGCAGTAGATAATTTTTGACATTTTTCGTGTTTTTATAATTATTAAGACCAAAAATAATAGAAATAGTTTAATTCCTTTTTTTTTTTATTTTTGTCTTCTTTGAATTTATTAAGATTAACTTTGTCGTTCAGTAAAAAATATTCTTTTATTCCAAATGAGCTAGCCCTGATTGCAATGAAAATCCTTTTTATTTTGGGGTTCAAAATAAAAAGATTGTAATGGAAAGCAGGATTAAGCTCCTAATAA
>CAWBCB010000043.1:0-15828 GCA_963787095.1 uncultured Cytophagales bacterium
CGTGATTATGTTAGTCAGGTAAAGAACACGGGTGCAAAAACATTCTTTACATCGAAATGGTTTAATGGAGTTTTGATAGAGACCACTACTTCCATACTTGCAAATGTAAACGCGCTTCCCTTTGTTTCACGATCGGAATTAGTTGCCCCCGGTAGTAAACTTTTAGGGGGTCGTGCTTCCAAAATAAAGCAGCATAAAAATTCAACTGCCGATCAACCGGTTAATCAAAATCAACTGCAACAAATTGGAATTGACGAGATGCATGATGCAGGGTATAGGGGAGAAGGAATATCCATTGCACTATTTGATAGTGGATTCAAAGGAGTTAACATCACCTCGCCATTTGCTGATCTCTTTATAGAAAATCGCGTAAAGCAAACGTTTAATTTTGTCACCAATACCACGGGTGTTTATACAAGTGATGATCACGGAACTGAAGTACTCTCAGTAATGGCTGCCTATTCCCAGGGCACTTATACAGGGGGTGTTTATAAGGCTGATTATTTTTTATATCTCACTGAAGATATTGGAAGCGAATATCGAGTGGAAGAATACAATTGGGCATTTGCCGCTGAGCGCGCAGATAGTGCTGGAGTTGATATTATCAATTCATCACTGGGCTATAACGAGTTTGATGACCAAGCAATGGATTATAAAACTTCTGAACTAGATGGAAAGACCGCTGTGATTACAAAAGCTGCGCGTAAAGCCATCGAGAAAGGAATGATTGTAGTTTGCAGCGCAGGTAATGAAGGTAATAATTCCTGGAAGTTAGTTACACCACCTGCTGATGCGATTGGCATTCTTGCTATTGGATCAATAAACAGTGTTGAATCATTGAGTAGTTTTAGTTCCAAAGGACCGACAGCCGATGGTCGCACTAAACCAGATGTTGTTGCGCTGGGTTCTGGTACCCGTGTTATAAAACAAAGTGGTTCGTTAGGAACTACCAGTGGTACATCCGTGGCAAGTCCATTGGTGGCCAGTTTAGCAGCGGGTGTCTGGCAAGCATATCCACTGTTAAGTGCACATGCTGTTTATGAGGCCATCGTATTTTCAGCGACTCTTGCAGCAGCACCAAACAATCAATTTGGTTATGGAATCCCTCACTTTCAAGCTGTTGAGAATTACTTAAAGAGCTTATCTGAGAGTGAAGCAATTTCAATTTTCCCAAATCCGGTTTCCGGAAATAGTTTTACAATAAAGGTGAAAGAACCAACAGACGAACTTGTCCAAATTGCAATTTATGATACACGAGGTAGCCGAGTTGCCGAATCAAGATTAAAAATCACATGGCTGAACAATCCCTTTGAGTATGATATCTCTCTTCTGAAAGCAGGAATTTATTTTGTCCAGGTTTCAACAGGCAAAGCATCCACTACAGCAAGGATTGCAAAGTTGTAAAGTTGTAAAACAACGCGGTACAGAAGTAAACCCTTCTTATCTTTACGGGCATTATTAATTTCAACTTATTGTTAATGAAACCAATTATTGCCCCGTCCATTTTAGCGGCCGACTTTGCAAACCTTCAACGTGAAGTAACCATGATCAATGAGAGTCAAGCCGACTGGATTCATGTAGATGTGATGGATGGAGTTTTTGTTCCTAATATCTCTTTTGGGATTCCGGTTATAAAGGCAATTAAAAAGCATGCAAAAAAGCCATTAGATGTCCATCTTATGATCGTGCAACCGGAGCGATACATTGAGACCTTTCGGGAGGCCGGGGCAGATTTGCTATCCGTTCACATTGAAGCGAGCACGCATTTGCATCGCACCATTCAACAAATAAAAACAGCAGGTATGAAAGCTGGCGTTGCTATTAATCCTCATACCCCTGTTTCTCTGCTGCGCGATGTACTTGCTGATATTGATTTAGTGTGCATGATGTCAGTAAACCCTGGCTTTGGCGGACAAAAATTTATAGAAAACACCTACCGAAAAGTAGCGGAGTTAAAGAAGTTGATAACTGAAACCAAATCGAGCGCACTAATTGAGATTGATGGGGGAGTGAATCAGGAAAATGCTAAGCCATTGTTAGAGGCAGGTGCTCAGGTGTTGGTGGCTGGTAATTTTGTCTTCTCTTCCTCCGATCCAAAAAGTGTTATTCAAAAGTTAAAGGAAATTCAATAGAAA
Organism: uncultured Cytophagales bacterium; assembly: GCA_963787095.1. Classification (GTDB taxonomy): domain Bacteria; phylum Bacteroidota; class Bacteroidia; order Cytophagales; family Cyclobacteriaceae; genus ELB16-189. The sequence continues at coordinate 2,136 of CAWBCB010000043.1, forward strand.
AACTTGGCTTAAATGTTGGATGGCTTTTTTAAACATAGCATCATGCGGATAGTTTTTTCATTCATTACCCTTATAATTCTTCTCGGATCATGTGCCCGCACTGTTTCCCGGATTGATCCCAGTCAGCAAATAGATTTAAGCGGCCGTTGGAATGATTCTGACTCCCGGCAAATTGCTGATAAAATGACTACTGAGCTTTTAGGCAGTCCTAAATTTCAGGAATATGCAAAAGCACTCGGTAAAAAACCGGCAATCATTGTTGGTGAAATTAAAAATAGAACCAGCGAACACATTGATGCCAATAATTACATCAAGAAATTTGAATTGGCAATCTTCAACTCGGGTTTGGCCGATTTAGTGGAGTCTGATACGTTTCGCGACAAGCTGCGAGAAGAGCGTGCACAACAACAAGACTTTGCGGATCCTGCAACGGTAGCCCAATGGGGAAATGAATTAGGAGCAAACCTCATGTTGTTTGGCGAGATGACTTCTGAGACCGATGTGTACAATAAAAATCGCGTGGTTAATTACGTTACAACATTATTTCTAACCGACATGGAAACGAATAAACGAGTTTGGTACGGTCAGCAGGAAATTAAGAAGTACATCAAGAATTAATTTCTTTAACAGCTCTATGCCATGGCGAGCCGTTCGAAACGATTTTTACTTAAACTTTCAACACTGTTCATCCTTGTTTTAGTGGGTTCCTGCGCCAACTATTACCAATCCAATACTGCCTTTAATCAGGACTTTGAACAAGGCAATTTAAACGATGCCCTTAGTACCCTGCAATCAAATTCAACGGAAGCACGAGGCAAGCGGGAGTTTCTTTTTTATGTAAATAATGGGTTGGTGCTTTCTATGCTGGGGCACTACACAGAAAGCAATGAGTACTTTGAAAAAGCTTTCATTTTTGGTGAAGATTATAGAAAGAATTATCTCAATGAAGTTACTTCTTATTTGACTAATCCCACAATTACAACTTACAAAGGCGAAGACCACGAGCACCTCATGCTTTTGTATTATAAAGCGTTGAATTATTTAAAGATGGGTAAAACGCAAGAAGCATTAGTGGAGTGTCGCAGATTAAACATAAGACTTCAGCAACTAAGTGATCGATATACCGATGAACGTAAATTTCAACGCGATGCTTTTATTCATACCCTCATGGGTATTATTTATGAAACGGATAAAGATTATAACAATGCATTTATTGCTTATCGCAATGCGGTTGAAATTTATGAAGAGGATTATCAACACCTATTCCAAATTTCCATTCCCGAGCAACTTAAGTCAGATCTCTTACGCACAGCTTGGCTAAGTGGATTTAAAGACGAATTCGAATTGTTTAAGGAAAAGTTTGGAATGACAGACTATATCTATGAGCCAACAGAAGGAGGGGAGCTTGTTTTATTTTGGCATAACGGATTGAGTCCGGTAAAAGCCGAGTGGGGTATTAATTTCGTTGTGGATCGCAGAGACAACTTTGTGTATTTCTCTAATCAGGAGCTGGGTATAAGTTTTCCTTTTTCGTTGGATGGGTATGATGACAAAGATAAGAACGGATTAGCCCGACTTGAATTTTTTAGGATTGCTTTGCCGCGCTACCTTGAACGGCCCACTTATTACACGGGAGCAGCCGTTACCTGGCAGGGAAATACTGTTGAGTTGCAATTATTGGAAGATGTGAACAAGATTGCGTTTAAAAGTTTGCAACAACGTATGACATTGGAGCTAAGTAAAGCGCTGATACGAGTTGCCATAAAGAAGGCAACTGAATACCAGGTTAAACAAGAGGACAAAACGCTGGGCTCTTTGCTCGGGATGATCAATGCGATTACCGAAAAAGCAGATACCCGTAATTGGCAAACCTTACCCCACAGCATTTATTACGCACGAATACCGCTAGCGGTTGGTCAGAATAGAATTGGATTACAACTCAATAATGGGCGCGGAGATTCTCATAAAAACGAATTTACGTATGACGCAAAGAAAGGACAAATACTGTTTCACACCTTTAGTTCGTTAGAGAGTGGATATCCAAACTATGGTTATTGACCAGATTGCCGTTTTTGCCATCCATTTCAGGCTGTTATCTTTAAGGCTTAATTGAGACCTATCCTGAAAAGCAACGTCCGCATATTTTGCCTCCTGTTAACCGCAGCCTTTCTGCTTCCAATGGTCTCTTTGGCTCAGGATGATGAAAAGCCGACTTTTCCCCTGGAAACCATCTATGCCAAGCGAAAGAAGAATACCACACGGGCTCTGCTAAAGAATTTCAAATTCAGTTTAAGCACAGGGGTTGGCAACACATTTATGCGGCACAAACTCGACAGTTTTGGGGTTGTGCAATCCACAGGCAGTCAACCAAGGATTTTCACAATTGGAACTCCGGTTCAGCCTCGCTATACAAACTGGGTAAATATTGTGCGTGGGGATACGCTTGCTGTTTTACCCGATAGTTTTATTGTAAGCCCTGATACAGCAAAGCTCGGTTTTAAAGGGAAAGGAATCAACATCCCAATTAATCTTACCATTCATTATGAATTTCTTGGTCGATATAGAATCGGGGGTGGTATGGCATACGAAGCCATGTATATGGGGCATTTTAAACCAACTACGTTTACTGATAAAATCGGTGAATTTCGACCAAGCAATCCTCAAGGGCTGATGCGAAAGTTTTATGGAATGGCCGGTGCTTCATTTTATCGACTGGATAAATATCTCTTTACCGGAGATATACAGATAGGCAGCTTCAAACCTGGAAATAATTTCGCTTCCTCCTTAATAGATAAAGGAATTTATGTGAATCTAGGCGTAACTGTGGAACGTGAGTTATCAGAATACATGCGGGCTTTTGTTAGACCCTCTTTTGACTTTAAGAAATATACTTTAAGTATTCCCGGGAGTGGCGGGAACTCAATTGTACACAAAATGAATGCTGGCTATTTGCAATTCGGTCTCACTTATTCAATTCCTGAACTTCCCAAATGTTTTCATAGTGAATGTAAGATTCAAATGAACCATGCTCATGGCAACAAAGAATATAGAAGTCGAGTGCACCCATTCTTCAAAAAACAGAATCCTGGGTATGGAGAAAACCATCCTACGCTGATCAAATACAAAGGCAAAAACAAACGGAAGTTGAACCCGTATTAGCCCTCCTTTTTCCTCGAATGAATTCTTCCTTTTTTACTATTAAAATCCCACCTCTGAAGTGCCTGATAAGCATTAGAATTGGCCAATTTTAGTTATCTTGCATCCTTGTTTTTGAGGCACTTTAATTGCCTTTAAACATCTCACTTAACCCTTAGTAACACGTGGCTGAAGAAAGCGGTAATCTACCCGAAAGACAGAACATTATTCCAATCAATATTGAAGATGAAATGCGAGGCGCGTACATCGACTATTCTATGTCGGTTATTGTTTCCCGAGCCTTGCCTGATGTGCGTGATGGATTAAAACCTGTACACCGTAGAGTATTGTATGGAATGCTGGAGTTAGGGGTAAACTACAATAAGTCTTATAAGAAGTCGGCCAGAATTGTTGGGGAAGTGCTGGGTAAGTATCACCCACATGGAGACTCATCTGTATATGATACAATGGTTCGGATGGCTCAGGATTGGTCGTTGCGTTACACATTGGTGGATGGACAGGGTAACTTTGGATCCATCGATGGAGATAGCCCGGCTGCCATGCGTTACACGGAAGCACGCTTGCGCAGAATGGCTGAAGAATTGCTATCGGATATCAACAAAGAGACCGTAGACTTTCAAGGGAATTTTGATGACTCCTTGACTGAGCCTACCGTTTTGCCCGGTAAGGTCCCCAACTTATTGATGAATGGATCATCGGGTATTGCTGTGGGTATGGCCACCAACATGGCTCCGCACAATCTCACAGAAATTATAAATGGTATAGTAGAATATATTGATAATAAGGATATTACCATATCTGAGTTAATGAAACACATTACGGCTCCTGATTTCCCTACCGGAGGCATAATCTATGGCTACCAGGGCGTTCAGGAAGCTTTCCTTACGGGAAGGGGACGAATAGTGGTGCGAGCAAAAGCTGAGATTGTGACGGGTAGCAATGGAAAGGATCAAATCATAGTTACCGAGGTTCCCTACATGGTGAATAAGGCACTCATGATTGAGAAGACTGCAGCCTTAATTAATGAAAAGAAAATAGAAGGCATCAGCGATATTCGGGATGAATCCGATCGGGACGGGTACCGTGTTGTTTATGATCTGAAGAGAGATGCAATTCCAAACATCGTTCTCAATAATCTCTTTAAGTATACTCAACTACAATCTTCCTTTAATGTAAACAATGTGGCGCTTGTTAAAGGCCGACCACAAATTTTAAACCTTAAGGATTTGATTGTTCACTTTGTTGATCACCGACATGAAGTGGTGGTGCGCAGAACAAAGTTTGAACTGAATGAAGCTGAGAAGCGAGCTCACATTCTTGAAGGATACCTGATTGCGCTTGATCACCTGGATGAAGTGATCACTTTAATTCGAAATTCCCGTGATCCTGAAATTGCAAAAGAAGGGTTGATCAAGCAGTTCAATTTGTCTGAAATTCAGGCGAAAGCCATTTTGGAAATGCGTTTACAAAGACTTACTGGTCTGGAGCGTGATAAAATTCAGAATGAGTACAATGAACTTAAAATATTAATTGCCCGCTTAAATGAAATCTTAGGCAGCGAAGCCCTTCGAATGGGAATTATTAAAGATGAGCTTGCCGAGATAAAAGAGCGCTATGGTGATGAGCGCAGAACCGAAGTTGTTCATAGCGATGATGACATCACACTGGAAGATATGATCCCGAATGAAGAGATGGTGATTACCATTTCAAATCAGGGATATGTAAAACGAACTTCCCTTTCGGAATACCGGACTCAAGGTAGAGGTGGCATTGGATCTAAAGCTGCCGGTAGTAAGGAAGATGACTTCACAGAGAATTTGTTCATTGCGCAGGCACACAACTACCTGCTGATCTTTACGGAATTTGGTAAAGTATATTGGAAGAAGGTGTACGAAATCCCGGAAGGGAATAAAACATCTAAGGGACGTGCCATCCAAAACTTACTCAACATTGAACCTGGAGATAAAGTAAAGGCGGTACTCAATGTGAAGGATTTGACGGACGAAGAATACGTTAATAACAACTTTGTTATTCTGTGTACCGAAAAAGGAACTATTAAGAAAACTTCGCTCGAGTCATATTCCCGCCCCCGGGCTAACGGAATTACTGCCATCACCATCAACGAAGGCGACCGCTTGTTGAATGCTGCTTTGACAAATGGGACGAATGACATTATTATTGCAAAAAGCGAAGGCAAGGCGGTTCGATTTAATGAGAGTGATGTCAGGCCCATGGGAAGAACGGCCTCAGGGGTGAGAGGAGTAACCCTGGAATCGGATGTAGACAAGGTAGTAGGTATGGTCTGTCTGGCTCGTGAGAATGCTGATTTGTTAGTTGTTTCAGAGAAAGGGTATGGTAAGCGATCAGCTGTAGAAGATTATAGAATTACGCGAAGAGGCGGAAAAGGGGTTAAAACTATAAATGTCACGGAAAAAACTGGCAAGCTTGTTGCAATTAAGAGCGTTGTTGATCAAGATGATTTAATGATTATTAATAAATCCGGAATTAGTATTCGGATTAGTGTTGCAGAATTAAGAGTAATGGGACGCGCTACGCAAGGCGTGCGACTTATTAAATTAAATGAAGACGATGCCATTTCATCGGTAGAAAAAATTCAAAAGATTGAAGGTGATCCAGACGAAAACGTAAGTCCGGTAATAATAGAATAAACTTAAACTTGAACATAACTTAAAACTGAAAATGAAAAAGATTGCCATCTTATTAATCGGGATTATACCGTTTGCTGCTTTGGCGCAGAAGCCAATAAAACCAAGCACCAACAATGCTGAAAAGGCGTTGCGTGCTGGGCAGTTTGACGAAGCAAAAGCAATTATTGATGCCACTACCTCAAGCGATGATTTCATGCTTGATAAAAAGGGTAACCCAAGTAAATATGCTGCGAAGGCATGGTACTTGAGAGGCCTTATTTATGCCGGTATTGACACCACGAAGGTTGAGAAATATAAGTCCCTGGTTCCTGAAGGATTTCCAATAGCTAAAGAAGCTTTTGAAAAGGCTAAGGCGTTAGACAAAGAAGAAATTGCTTTCCTTAAAGATGCCAGTGGTATGATGCCTTTGATGAATACCGATGTTAATGCGTATTTAGCGCAAGCCTATTTTAATACTGCTATCAATGCGTATCAAGAAGAAAAAGATTATAAAAAAGCCTTTGACTTTACTGAGAAGACACTCTATTTCATTCCTGAAGATACTTCTATCCTTATGAATGCCGGAGTTTTCTTTGGCCCTGCTGCAGAGGAGTACGAAAAATCAATTGCTTACATAAAAAAATATCAAGAGAAGGGTGGAAAATCCACCGATGCTTACATCATGCTTTTTAGTATTTATCGTGATAAACTAAAAGACAATGATAAAGCACTTGCTCTTGCACAAGAACTTGTGAAGAAATTTCCAGGTAACCCTGAATATCCAAAATTTGAATTGGATATGTATATCAAGTTGAACAGGCTTCCGGAAGCTAAAGCCGTAATGGAAAAGCAAGCAGCTGCTGATCCTGCCGATAAAGAATCGCGCTATTTCTTAGGTGTAATTAGTAATGAACTTGGCGATCCTGTAGAAGCTAAAAAATGGTTTGAAGAAGCAATCAAAATTGATCCCAAATATTTCGAGCCTCAATTGGGTCTTGCTGAGGTTGTGTATTTAGATGCAAGAAAGATTAAATCTGAAATGAATCAATTGGGTAATTCAAAGGAAGATTTTAAAAAGAAAGTGGAACTTGATAAAATCTATCAGGATAAATTAAGAGTGGCTTTGCCTTACTGGGAAAAGTGCGAAAAACTTAGTCCTGATGAAGGAAAAGTGTTGGATAATTTATACATGATCTACAATGATCTTGAGATGACCGCCCAAGTTACCCGCATTGAGAAAAGAATGAAGACCCTGGGATTGTTAGATTAATCGAAATTTCAAAACATAAAAAAAGGCTTCCATTCGGGAGCCTTTTTTTTATCCAGATTCTTCTTTCTAAGCATAAAGCGCTTCCTTCTGAGCAGCAATTTGTTCGCTCTCAATATACTCATCATAAGGAATCAACTTATCAATATACCCATTAGGGGTAATTTCAATAATGCGATTGGCAACAGTTTGTGTAAACTCATGATCGTGTGAGGTGAACAGCACAGTACCTGGAAAATCGTTTAGTGCATTGTTAAAGGCAGTGATGGATTCAAGATCCAGGTGGTTAGTTGGTTCGTCCAATATCAAGAGATTAGCACCTGTTAGCATCATACGTGAAATCATGCATCTCACTTTTTCGCCTCCTGATAGCACGTTACACTTTTTGAACACTTCTTCTCCGGAAAACAACATCTTACCTAAAAAGCCACGGATATACACTTCATCTCTATTTTCTTCATCAGAAAACTGACGTAACCAGTCCACCAGATTATCATCAGATTGAAAATAGCTTTCATTATTAACCGGTAAGTAAGCGGGAGTAATAGTTTGACCAAACTTGAAACTGCCTCCTGAAGGCTTCAACTCGCCTGCTAAAATTTGAAACAAAGTTGTAAGGGCCAAACTATCTTTACTTAAGAAGGCAATCTTATCACCCTTGTTAACAAAGAAATCCAAATCTTTGAAAAGTACACTTCCGTTCAACGAATGTGTTAATCCTTCTACTTGTAAAATCTGATCGCCTGCTGTTCGCTTCTGTTGAAATATGATTGCCGGATATCTTCGTGTGGACGGTTGAATGTCATTCAAATCAATTTTCTCCAACAACTTTCTTCTGCTTGTTGCTTGCCGCGACTTCGAAGCATTGGCACTGAAGCGGGCAATGAATTCCTGTAACTCTTTCTTCTTTTCTTCTGCTTTCTTGTTCGCGGAAGCACGCTGCGATAACGCGAGCTGACTAGACTGATACCAGAAGGAATAGTTGCCCGTAAACAAACGGATCACCTTAAAGTCGATGTCCACAATGTGGGTGCACACTGTATCCAAGAAGTGACGATCGTGAGAAACAACAATCACTGTATTTTTAAATTCTAACAGAAAATCTTCCAACCAGGTGATGGTTTGTAAATCCAAATCATTGGTAGGTTCATCAAGAATAAGAATGTCCGGGTTTCCGTAGATCGCTTGTGCTAAAAGTACGCGCACCTTTTCGGCACCGCTTAACTCTTTCACTGCTTTATAATGATCTTCTTCTTTTATGCCAAGGCCGCTTAACAGAGAAGCTGCATCTGACTCTGCATTCCATCCATTTAGTTCTGCAAATTCAGCTTCTAATTCTGACGCCTTAATTCCATCTTCTTCTGAGAAATCGGGTTTCGCATAGATAGCATCCTTCTCTTTCATTAAGTTCCATAATTTTGAGAAGCCCATCATCACCGTATCCAACACAGCCACTTCATCAAACTCATAGTGATTTTGGCGAAGCACCGCCATCCGCTTACCCGTGTCGATATTTACTTTACCGCGCGTGGGGTCAATATCGCCAGATAGTATTTTTAAAAAGGTAGACTTACCCGCTCCGTTGGCACCAATTACTCCGTAGCAATTGCCTGCCGTAAATTTTATATTTACTTCATCAAAAAGTACTCGTTTGCCGAACTGAAGGGTGAGATTATTAGCCGCAATCATGATGTTTCCTTAATTAGGCGGCAAAGGTAAGAAAATCGCCTCGAATGAGGTTGGAAACATGTTGAATTGAAAAGGATATTTGTAAATCTGAACCTTTATTCCATTTCTTTGATTAGTTAGTTCTAAAGGATGAACTATGCATACGATTGAAAATAAGGTAGTACTCATAACCGGTGGTAATAAAGGAATTGGGTTTGGGATTGCAGAAGCACTCGTTCACAATAACATGCGAGTGGCCATTACCAGTCGCACCCAAAAAGCTGCTGATGCTGCGGCTAATCAACTTGCTAAAGTAGGAAAAGGGGAGGTGATAGGAATTGAATTGGATGTTCGCAATGCTGCCGCTCACCAAAATGCTGTAGACCTTATTATTAAAAAATGGGATCGGTTAGATGTGTTGATTGCCAATGCAGGTGTTGGTCATTTTGGTTCGATAGAATCCTTATCGCAAGAGCAATGGCAAGAAACCATCGACACAAATTTGACGGGAGTATTTAATGGGGTGAAAGCTGTGATCCCTGAATTGAAAAAATCTCAAGGCTATATAATTACCATCGCCAGTTTAGCGGGTACTAACTTTTTTGAAGGTGGTGCTGCCTACAATGCCAGCAAGTTTGGATTGGTAGGCTTTACGCAAGCGATCATGCTGGACCTAAGAAAACATGGAATAAAAGTCTCGACCATTATGCCGGGTTCAGTAGCCACTTATTTTAATGATCACGTTCCTTCGCCACAAGACGCCTGGAAAATTCAACCCGAAGATATAGGTCAGATAGTGGTTGATCTGTTAAAGATGAATCCTCGTACTTTGCCAAGTAAAATTGAAGTGCGTCCGAGTATGCCGGGTAAATAAAGATTTCAACCTAGACCCTGCAATCTCAATGAAAAGTAAACGATTAAAGTTGTTCAATCAGATTCCGGGTCGCGCCAGTTTTCTGATTTACTATCAGATCCATACAAGAAGTCTATTTATATAAATCCATTCAAAAAGCTTGCCCGGAATGACCAAATATGTTGTCTGGAATTTGTGTAGTTAAATGACTACATATATATTTGTAGTCAAATAGCTACACAATGAACTTAAGACGAGACGTATTTCAAGCCCTTGCCGACCCAACAAGAAGAGCCATACTGTTGCTGGTTGCTTCACAATCCCTGACAGCCGGAGCCATCGCTTCAAACTTTGATACAGCACGACCTACTGTTTCAAAACACCTTCAAATACTCACCGAATGTGAATTGCTTCAACAAGAGCAAAACGGGAGAGAAATTTCCTATCACATCAATGCAAAAAAAATGAAAGAAGTAGCAGACTTCATTGAACCGTTCCGCGCCATGTGGGATGATCGATTTAATAAATTGGAAACCGTAATGAAAAAATATAAAAACAAGTAGGATGGAGCTGAAAACAAAAATCACTGCCGAAGACGGCAAACAGGAGTTAACCATTACCCGCGAGTTTGATTTACCCTTGGCCTTGCTGTTCAAAGCTTACGAAGAGGCTGACCTTGTTGCTCAATGGATGGGGACTAAGGTGCTAAAACTGGAAAACAAAAAACACGGTAGCTATCAATTTGAGACTACCGATCCCAGAGGCAACATCCATAGCTTCCATGGAACTATCCATGAGTTTGCTCCCAACCAAAAGATTATCCGAACTTTTGAAATGGAGAATACACCGTTTGCTGTTCAGCTAGAATTTTTAGAGTTTGAAAAACTTACGGATGATACCAGCAAACTTACCATGCATGTTGTGTACAAATCAGGTGCGTTGCGCGACCAAATGCTACAGTTGCCTTTTGCGCAAGGTATCAACATGGCGCACAACCGAATACAAGACATTTTAAGCAAACTAAAGTAACACCATGACAAAGAGAAACAAAATCATTTATTGGGTTGCTACTATTTGGCTATCAGTAGGGATGGTATCCACAGGCATTGTGCAATTAATCAACATGAAAGAAGAAGTAGAGTTGATGAACCATTTGGGGTATCCACTTTATATTCTCACCCTACTTGGTGTTTGGAAATTATTGGGTGCAGTAGCCATACTTGCTCCACGCTTTCCGGTAGTGAAGGAGTGGGCCTATGCGGGTTTCTTCTTTGCCATGTCGGGTGCAATAGCTTCGCATGCTGCTGCTGGTGATGAGGCGATAACTTTTTTCGGACCCACTTTATTACTTGTGCTGACAATAGTATCTTGGTATTTGAGACCTACCGATAGAAAGGTTGTTTTCAATTAGAAAATGAAAAGTATGAAAAAAGAATTAACAACCAAGCAACGTGAAGCGCTACTCATCACGTTAAAGGAACGCTTCGATAAAAATATGAATCGCCATAAAGGTATTGATTGGGCGGGTGTACAAGCAAAACTAATAGCTAAGAAGGATAAACTCTGGTCGCTAAATGAAATGGAAAACACAGGCGGTGAACCGGATGTGGTAGGCTATGATAAAAAGAAGGATGAATATATTTTTTGTGATTGTGCTACGGAAAGTCCAGCGGGGCGTAGAAGTTTTTGTTACGACAAAGAAGCGTTGAACTCCCGGAAGGAAAATAAACCAAAGAACAGTGCACTGGAAGCTGCGGCTGCTATGGGCATTGAGATGTTAACTGAAGGAGAGTATCGGGATTTGCAGAGGGTAGGAAAGTTTGATACAAAAACCTCGAGTTGGATAAAGACCCCAGACAACATTAGAAAACTAGGCGGTGCCATCTTCTGTGATTACCGCTATGGCCAGGTGTTTGTATATCATAACGGGGCCGAATCATATTATGCAGCGCGTGGTTTCCGCGGTTCACTAAAAGTTTAATTTCTTTTGAATGAATACAAAAGTTGATTTCTATTTTAATAAAGGAAAGTGGCAAGAAGAACTGCAACAGTTACGAACTATTGTGCTTGACTGTGGACTTGCAGAAGAATTGAAATGGGGATGTCCGTGTTACATGTATCAAAAGAGCAACCTTGTTTTAATCCATGTGTTTAAAGAATACTGTGCGCTGTTGTTTTTCAAAGGTGCTTTGCTGAAAGATCCCAAAGGTATTCTGATTCAACAAACTGAGAACGTGCAGGCTGCGCGCCAGATGCGGTTCACCAATGTGCAAGAGATTGTTAAACTGAAAGCCAACATAAAGGCGTATGTCTACGAAGCCATAGAAGTTGAAAAAGCCGGACTGAAAGTTACGCTTAAAAAGACCAAAGAATTTCCAATGCCTGTTGAGTTTAAAAGGAAATTAGAGAAAATGCCTGCACTTAAGTCAGCTTTTAAAAAATTAACGCCTGGCCGACAGCGCGGTTATCTGTTATTTTTTTCTGCTGCCAAGCAAGCAGCCACACGTGAATCACGCGTTGAAAAATCAATTCCTGATATAATGAAAGGTAGGGGTTTGAATGACTGACCAGCTCGAGAAGATTTGTGTAACACACCAATAACTAAGCGACAAGTTGCAATCGGCTTAAATAAATATAATGATATATATATTCATTCCCTATCGTCTATTGATAACGAATGAATAAATTTGCTGTTGACTCTTTCAGCAATTGAAAAAATACATCCTTCGTTTTCTCCTTATTGTCTTACCTTCCTTTGTATCAGCACAACAGAACAGAATTGACAGTATGCTTCATATTGTCAATCAACATACGCAAGATTCTGTTGAAGTGCGGGCACTTTACTGGCTAGGATTTGAGACAGCGAAGAAAGAACCCCCAAAGGCTTTGCTCTATTACCGGGAAGCCATTCGCATTTCAGAAACCGTTGCACCGGGTGCATGGGGTGGGGTGGCGTATCTACGAATGGCATCGCTACAGGGCAACTTAGGACAAAACGATAGTGCAAAGTTTTATCTCGATAAAGCAGAGAGTGTTCTAAAGCGTTATCCTAACGATGTAAAACTTCGGAATGATTTCTACAGTACAGCAGGCATTTTCAATAAAAGTATAGGACACTATGAGCAAGCACTAAAATATTATGGCTTGCTATCATTCACGGGAGAATCGGTTGGCGTAAAAGAAGGGAAGGCTGGTAATTATCTCAACATCTCTAATATTTATCATGTTCAGGGCAAATCTTCTCTTTCGCAGGAATACCTCTTTAAGGCGTTAACTCTTTTTGAAGAGATAAAAAATGAAGCCGGTATTTCATTTTGTTACAATGGAATAGGGAATGAATTTTACAAACAAAAAAAGTATAACAAAGCGGAAGAGTATCTCTTGAAATCGTTGGCATTAAAGGAGAAAGGCAATAATAAAAAAGCGATCGTTACCGGACTGAATGGCCTTGCCATTTTGTATATGGATTTGGAACAATACCCAAAAGCCTTGCTGTATATTGATCGCGCTATTGCGATTGCTGAAGAGCTCGGCTTGAAGGATCGACTTTGTGAGAACTTCATCAACAAGGGTATGATTCGTTTTAAACAAGGAAATCAACTTGACGCACAAGAATCTTTTTTAAAAGCAAAAGCACTCGCGGAAGAACTGCAAAGCAAAAATTATCTCGCGTACGTGAATACCGAACTCGGCCGATTATACCAACAACGCTCTGAAAATAAAGAAGCGTTAGCAAGCCTACTTCAGGGTGTGGAGCAAGCGAAGCAAGTAAAAAGTCGTGATGCTGAGGAAGCGGCACATCACCTGCTGGCAGATTTTTACTATCGCACCAGTCATTATAAAGAAGCGTATGAGGAATATCTTCTGTATCATGCCCTGTATGATACATCTGCAAATACTGTAGTGAAAATGCAGCTTTATGATATGGAGGCAAAGTATGAGAACAAACAGAAGGAAACTGAAATTGCTTTACTGAAGAAGGATCAGCAACTCCAAAGTATTGCACTTCGCCAGCAAAGCACGTTTCAAACGGCAATACTGGTAACATTAGTGTTGGTTGTGATCATCGGTATTTTATCATTCAACTGGTATAGGTCTATC
>CAWBCB010000044.1:0-9265 GCA_963787095.1 uncultured Cytophagales bacterium
GCTCTACCCAACTGGAAAAATATTTCAAAACAATCTTAGATCAATCGGATGTTGAACATGGCAAACCCAATCCCGAGATTTATTTAAAAGTGGCTAAGCGAATAGGATTTGATCCTACCCAGTGCATTGTTTTTGAAGATTCTCTTTCTGGAGTTGAAGCAGCACACCGTGCAGGAGCGAAAGTGGTGGGCGTAACCACAACCCATAGTCGTGAAGAGTTAGCCCATACTGATTTTATTGTTGATGACTTTACGGGACTTACGCCCGAAATACTGTTTAAAGAAGTTTATCATTAGCGAATCAAATTATTCGCAAAGGCATACTTAATTAATCCTACAATAGAAGTAGTGTTTGTTTTACGAAAAATGTTTTTGCGGTGAGTTTCCACTGTTCGCTCACTAATAAATAACTTTTCCGCAATCTGCTTGTTCGAGTTTTCCTTAGCAATAAGGCTTAATATCTCACGCTCGCGCTCCGTTAGCAATTCTTCAGGCTGATCATTACTCATGTCACTAAGCATAAGTTTAGTAATCTCCGGACTTACATACGCCATGCCTTTTGCAATTTGTATCAAAGCAGATTTTAATTCTGTCTGTTGAATACTTTTTAATAGATACCCATCTACCCCTTCCTTCAAAATTTGTTTAACAAGAATTCCTTCATCGTGCATGCTAAGTATGACACGCTTCGTAGTGGGAAATTTTATTTTTGTCTTTGTGCATAATTCCAACCCATTGGCACCCGGAAGACTATAGTCTGTAAGAAGAATATCGGGTCTGTTTTTATCCATAAGCACAAGTGCTTCTTCAGCATTACTGGCTGTTCCGAGTATTTCAAATCGCCCGTCCTGGTCGAACATAGATTTTAAACCATCCAATACAATGTGGTGATCATCTACTAGAAAAAGTTTAATGGATGGGCTATTGCTCATGTGCACTAAAAATAGTTGATCGTAATCAATTAGTTCAATCCTTGCGGAAGAAATTGAAGTGGTATGTTCTCAGGCCGGTAAACGTTTGGCAAACGACCCCAGTTAATAAAAACAATGAAAGCAACTGCGAATAACGAAAGCCCAACCGCTAGCATGTTCGAGTTTATGGGGCTCATTTGTAAAAATTCAAGCACAAAAGAAAAAATGAATGCAACTACCACTGCGCTGCACGCCCAAGTTAGCAGGTTTTTTATATTCTTACCACAGGTATACTCAGCGGTGCTTTTGTCCTTCAAATGAAAGTGAAGTATTCGAATAAATGTTGTGTATTGGCGCGAACGATCTTCGCGCTCGCGGCCGGATAAATAGAACTGGTTAGTAATCGTTATTGGCTGTTGTCCATCGGGTTGTATTACTGCGTTAAATCTCTTTTTCGATTTACACAATCGAACGGTTAAAATATTTGCATAAGGAATAACACGTTCCTGCCCTTCGGATTGAATGGTTAGATTATACTCCGTAAGGATTGCGGTGCATGGCTTCTCAGACAAACTGTTTTTATAGGTGTACTCCCCCGAAACTTTCATACCCTTAAAAGTACCGTGGGGATTAGGGAAAGGAAATACCACTTTCGGGGTATTCGAACTCAGTACTAGTACGGATTATGCAACCTGAGCAATCAGCAAAGGCACAGCTACTACCATAGTCGTTCCTATTCTTCCCTCTTTTGTGTCGATTTCAATGGTGCCTTTTATCATATGTAAACGGGAATTAATATTTTTCCAACCATTGCCCTGACTCGCAGTAAGATCTTCCACATCAAACCCACTGCCGTTATCCTCTATCGTGAGAATTAATTCTTCAGGGTGTTGCACCAACTGAATTGAAATCTGATTACCACCACTATATTTTATCACATTGTTTACCCACTCCTGACAGATTCTATATAAAGCAATGCTGTGATCAACCGACATCTCTTTGTCAAGATCATAGGTCTGCACAGACACCACAACACCACCCGATCTGTTTATTCGCGATGCAAACTCCTTCAGTGCTTCTTGAATTCCGCTTTTCATTAGCACCTGAGGCATCAGGTTAAATGCTATATTTCTAATTTCCACATTCATATCGTTCAATACACCCAAGGCATGATCTACGGTTGGTTTTTCCACCACCTCACGGGAAAGACTAAGCCGCAATGCCGAAATCATTTGTCCAAATCCATCATGCAAATCTGCCGCAAAACGTTTTCGTTCCTCCTCTTGCGATCCAATCACAGCTTTCAATTGACTCTCGCGCAAAGCAGCTCGCGTAGTTTGCAACTCTGCCTGTTGCTTTAACTTCAGTCGATTTTTCCACAAATATCCAAAGGCAATAATGGCTCCCAGAATAGCGAGTAATAAAAATATGGCAAGCAAACTCTGATTGAGTCGAGAATCCTTGATTTCATTTTCCTGCTTTAGAACAAGTATCTCATTTTCCTTTTTCACTGTTTCATATTGTGTTTGTAATTCTGCCATTTGCTTGGCCTTCTCTTGTTGAAATAACGTATCCCTCACAACCGCAGATTCTTTTAACTCCTTATAGGCACCTTCAAAGTTTCGTTGTGCCGCTTTGATTTCAGCCAACGATAGTCTTGCATCCATAACTTCCTTAAGCGCATTAATTCTTTGTGCAAGAGAAAGGGCATCGGTAGCTAGTTTTTCAGCCAAACTCAAATTGCCTTCTTCCCGATAAAGATTTGCAAGATAGATTGTTACAAAAGCCAGTTCCTTTTTATTATTATACTCTTGGTTCAATTTCTGCGCACGCAACAAAAAAGATTTGGCTAATTCCTTTTTGCCAAGTTTATCGTAGGCCATCCCTGCATTACACAATGATGTAGGCAAAAATTGCAGAACGTTTTGCGCTTCAAATTCTTCGGTAGCCAGTAAGGAGTAGTGCAATGCGCTGTCATAATTTGGAAGGTAATAATAAACAGACCCCAGGTTTGCATGACACACGGCTATTCCAAATTTTTTATTAAGCCGATTATAGATTGTTAATGCCTCCTGATAACTATTAATGACCCGTTGGTATTCATTCTGGCTTTTAAAAACGATAGCCATGTTTATAATCACCATGGCTATCTTCTCATCATCTTTTAAATCCTCATAAATTTTACGGGCATTGAGATAATACTCTATGGCTTTTGCGAAACTCCCCTGCTCATCATAGATTATTCCTATGTTGTTGAGTGTATTCGCAGTCTTAGAATCATCACCAATCTCTTTTCTCAAAGCAAGTGCGCGCAACTCAAAATCGAGCGCCTCATCATAATTGCCCTGAGCTTCATGGGTTATACCTATATTATGCAGTGCCTCAACTTCATACTGCTTTAGTTTAAGATTTTTCGAAAGTGAAAGGGCCTGAAGGCCATAGTCACGAGCTGTGTCCGCATTTACAAATCGCAATTCCCAGCACAGTTCCAGCAAGACCTTTATTCTATCATTGTCATTCTTAGGGGTAGCTAAAAGCGTCTTCAAGCTATCTATACTCCCATTTTGACTTAAGGCCAGCGATGTGCTCAGACACATCAGAACTATAAAAATCTTTCTCATACCTGAAAAATATCAGATTTTAAGTTAATTAGAAGGATTTTGCCACACCAGATGACATAATTAAGCCCAGTCCTTCAACCTTTTACACTCAATTGTCAATATTTTAGATTAGACTTGGTTTATTAGGTGTCATTTCCCGATATTTGCAATCCCTTTTCAGAAAGGGCTAAATCATCAAATAAGTTATTATGGCGAGGGTTTGTCAAATCACAGGAAAAAGACCTCAGGTAGGCAATAATGTTTCTCACGCGAACAATAAAACGAAGCGTAGATTTTATCCAAATCTGCACACAAAGCGTTTTTTTATTCCTGAGGAAGATAAGTGGATTACGTTAAAAGTATCTGCGAAAGCAATTAAGACAATCAATTTGAAGGGAATTACGGCTGTTTTGAAAGAAGCAAAAGCCAAAGGAACCCTTTCAATCTAACAGTTAAATAAGCTGCTATCATGGCAAAGAAAGGAAACAGAATACAGGTAATTTTAGAGTGCACTGAGCACAAAGCTACGGGCATGCCGGGCATGAGCCGTCACATTACCACCAAAAACCGTAAAAATACTACTGAGCGTATTGAGCTTAAAAAGTATAACCCGGTATTAAAGAAATACACGTTACACAAAGAAATTAAGTAAATCATGGCAAAGAAAGTTGTTGCGTCCCTAAAGAAAACAGACGGCAAAAGTTACGCGAAAGTAATTCGTGCTGTGAAATCAGAAAAAACTGGTGCTTACATCTTCAAGGAGGAAATTGTAGTATCAGACTTGGTTAAGGAGACACTTGCCAAAAAATAATCTTGGCTGAACAAGAATTTAGAAAGTCCCCAACCAGGGACTTTTTTTATTAGCGCTATCTTCACCGGAATTATTAACAACCAATCAAGTATGTCATTCTTCTCAGGTTTGTTTGCTAAGGAAAAAAAAGAAACGCTGGATCAGGGTTTACAAAAATCCAATCAAAGCTTCTTTAATAAATTAGGAAAGGCCATCGCGGGAAAATCGACTGTAGATGAGGAAGTACTTGACAGCCTGGAAGAAATACTAATCTCCTCGGATGTTGGCATAAATACCACAATAAAAATTATCGAAAAGATTCAGGCTCGTGTAGCCCGCGATAAATACCTAGGGACCTCTGAGTTAGATAAAATCCTAAAAGAAGAAATCGCAAATCTACTTTCTGAAAATAATACCGAAGACTTGGGAGATTTTGAGGTTCCGGCCGGCATAAAACCTTATGTGTTAATGGTGGTAGGTGTAAATGGTGTGGGTAAGACCACCACCATAGGAAAGCTCTCCTCACAATTTAAAAAGAAAGGGAAGTCCGTTGTATTAGGCGCTGCCGATACATTTCGCGCAGCAGCTGTAGATCAATTAAAAATATGGGGCGAACGGGTGGGTGTACCAGTTATTTCCAAAGGCATGAATACAGATCCTTCTGCCGTGGCATACGATGCCGTTAAACATGGTGTGGATACAGGTGCAGATGTAATTATTATTGATACGGCTGGTCGCTTGCACACAAAAGTGAATCTGATGGCAGAGCTTTCTAAAATTAAGCGAGTGATGGAAAAGGTGATACCCCATGCTCCGCATGATGTGATGTTGGTGTTAGATGGAAGCACTGGTCAAAACGCACTCGTACAAGCTCGTGAGTTTACAAAGGCAACTGATGTAACATGTTTAGCAATTACAAAATTAGATGGCACTGCTAAGGGCGGTGTAGTAATTGGAATTTCCGATGAGTTTAAGATTCCGGTTCGTTATGTGGGTGTGGGCGAAAAAGTAGAAGACCTTCAGGTATTCAACAAAGCAGAGTTTGTGGATTCACTTTTTAAGAAGTAGTCTAAGCACGATAATCTTAATTCAGATTTATCTTTTATAAAAAACTAAGCGTGCTTTATTTACGAAGTTGGTTTCCTGCTCTTTTGGATATCCATCGATAGACCCAGTCTCGTTGTTAGATTGTTACTTAAGTAAGGATTCCCGGCTACCCAACCATTACTTTTTCCTTCTAATTCAATATAGAAGTTTGTAAACTTATTAATTCCATAAGATGCTCTCGCTCCAAGGAGTCCTCCAAACTTGCCTGCAGTTGCATAGAAACTTTCATCTTTTGGCTGCACCCATAACATAGCTCTATACTGAAGTCCGACAGGTTTATTAAAAATTGTCGCATTTACCGAAGGCTTAAACACCTCAACTCCAGGATACGTGTTGTTTTTATTTGTGTAGGTATGCAATCCAACTAGCCATTGTTTATTATTTACAGTAAGGAAAATATCCATGTTCATGTTGTATCCGAAAGATGTGGGGTAGTGCCGCAATGCAAAATTGAAAGAGGTAGTGCTGCTCATCCTTATTTCCTTTATCCCCACCATAAAAGGTGTTATAAAATTTATGTATTGCAATCGACCCATCTTTAAAAGATACGCATCTTCCTCCGGAGTGAGTGAACTTCTTTTAATAATCCGGTTAATACCAATTCCATTGGGATGTGTGCCCCTGGCTTCATAGGGTTCATTGGGTCGAAATAAATCGTACACCCAAGGTGTGAAATCCCATCCCACAAAGTCCCGATCAGCTACCGTTTTCCCATAATAATTCATGGAATCTATGGTGACATCATAATCGCGCGCCTTAAATTGATTTACATAATCTACAGCCTGTTTCGTGATGAGAATATGAAAAATCACATTTGCATAATCTGTATGTTGGAAAAAATCATCCTTCTGCATATTTCTAACCAGCTGGTATTGAGACTCTATACCAGCTTCAAAAGATCGCACGAGCCCAACCGGAGATACCTTCTTAAACTTTATTAAATCTTCATCCAGTACTCTTGATACCGAACCACCAGCATCACCTGATCCACCTAATCGATAATAGGTATCATCAAAACTAGAAATATGTTGAAGGGTAAGTCCATTGCGATGAAACTCTTCATGATTCCATACGGGTGAAAAAACCATCAATTGATAAGCCATCAGGTAATCAATCAGCCCCGCAGTTCCATTTGCCGCAACTCGATTTAAAAAGCGCTTTCCTTTGGTATCAGGCATTAACCATTTATTCCAAAGTTTATTTTGAAAATAATAATTAGTGCTATTTAGATCTTTTGTAATCGCCAATGACTGAGCCATTGATAGGCTCTCATAACTTCTTAAATAATCTTGAAACGTTGGTTTTTCAGAACCCTCGGCCACCAGGTTGAGTCGCTTGTTATATGACATTGCGGCTGCATGCTTCAAATAGGGAAAATCCACAAAAGGGACATCGATTAGAAGCTTTTCTGAAAACAATCTTACTGTGTCAGATTGCGAATTGGAGGCAATTGATAAGGTTACTGAAGCAACAAGAAATAATAGTTTTTTCACGTCAATATTCTTTTTTGAGGGAAGTTGAACCCGATGTAACGGAGTTAATTCAAAATTGTTTGGTTGCAATAGGCAATAGCAGAGAATTACACATTCCGGCACAAATCCATTCGGGTCTATATCCCCACGCCTTGTTGTAAATCCAAAGAATTCTACCTTGTGGCTATAGGCAAATTGAGTTGCCGTTAATTACTGCATACATGAAAAAAATATTTAACTAACCTTAATTTGAAACTTGAAATAAGGCAGGCACAAAAATAATGGGGCTTGCTTATTAAGTGAGTGAGACTAGATTGATTTTCTGAATGCTTTGAAAACAACAAACAGTGGGGAGAACAGGAATCCAATCATAAATGTATCCCAAAAATCCCAGCCTTTTTTCTGTGCTCTGGAAGCAAACAAAAAGCAAATAAAGGTATAGATCAATCCGACTGTTATAATATTCATACTACAATTTAATTAAAAATTAGAAGCTGAAAAAATTACCTTAAATTCTTAAACGGAACCCGCCAAAACACCTGATAATTAAAGCCCCAATAAATATTCTTAAACGTTTGCCCAAAGCCGGGTATTTCATACGTTTCAAAAGCAGGATTGCCATTAACAGTTGGTAAAAATTTCATGCGGCCAGTATAGCCCATCCAAAATTGCTTCCAGATTTTTACCCGTAACCCTGAAGTCAACTCAACCCATCCGGCTTTTGCGCCTAAATTGGAAGACTCAATTTGAAAATCCCCAAAATCAATAGCGTTGATTTGATATACAGTATGTTCATTAAAATTAGCGCGAGCGTAACGAAACCCAAGGAAGAACATGTTTTTATCTGGATCTTTCAAGAGAAAATTAATATCTAATCCAATTCTAAAATAACGACCATCATTTTGGTAAGTACCATTGGTAACGGGTAAATCCCTACTCCACGATCCATAATCTAGCGCAGCATAGTATCGGCCAAAGTCAACATCTGCGTTAGCTTCCCATCCTGATAGAGAATTGTTAGCAAAAGTCTTACCCAAACTAATTAAATCTGTGCCCAAGCGAATACCAGTAGGCTTTTGAAATCTCCGTGTTGAATCTGTCGGATCATTTTTCTTTTGGCTTACAGCCTGCTCTATTACCAACAGCAATAAAGTACTACTTAATAAATATTTCCAGATTGATGGCATTCTGACTTTTGAGTAGTTGGTTGTTAATTAACGTGAGTGAATCAAAAGACGTATTGATTACATTCAAATCAATATAATTTGTAAACGCTCCACATTTAGTACTAATTATTTCTGCCTGAGTAAGGTACCCAACCGTGATAGCAGGCGCAGTATTGTAGTAGTAAAAGGTAAAGGTAGCCTCATTCATTACTGGACTAACAGGTAACGCGAGGTTGCTCACACTATCTGCTGTTGGATAAAAGTAACCCAACCCTGACACCTCAACTGAATCTAACTTAATATTTTTACTCTTGTTCTTCAAGCTCTTAAATTGAATCTTAACCAGATTGGTGCTGGTAATCAGGCAGTCCTGATCATTGAGACAAGCCGTTGCTAAAACCCAAAAAACTAAAAACCAGACTATCCTCACGTATTCGATTTAATTGCTGCAAATATAGTCCACTTAAGGCAAAGCCTTTATCCAATTTAATTGGAATTGTCTCTCTGTACGGAAACTCTACCCGCCTATTTTTGGTTACCTTTGTTCCTGAAATTGTAATGTGTGAAAACAAGAGGTGCCAAAAAGACTAAAGTGAATATTGTAACGCTAGGTTGTTCAAAAAACCTGGTCGATTCTGAAGTACTCCTTACCCAATTGCGGGGTAATGGCATTGACACATCGCACGAATCTAAAAAAGATGATGCCAATGTTGTTGTTATCAACACCTGCGGGTTTATCGACAATGCTAAACAGGAATCGATAGACACTATACTTCGTTATGTAGATGCTAAAGAAGAAGGCATCGTTGAGAAGGTGTATGTAACAGGCTGCTTGTCGGAACGGTATAAAGATGATTTGGAAAAAGAAATTCCTGATGTAGATGCCTGGTTTGGCACGCGCGATCTTTCGCGATTGCTAAAGCAACTAAATGCAAATTACAAACACGAATTAGTTGGCGAGCGTATTCTTACCAACCCCAGTCATTATGCTTATTTAAAAATTTCAGAAGGGTGCGATCGACCTTGTTCTTTCTGTGCCATTCCGCTAATGCGAGGAAAGCATATCTCAAGACCAATTGAAGAATTAGTATTAGAAGCAAAAAATCTCGCTAAAAAAGGAACCAAGGAATTGCTGCTGATTGCGCAAGACTCAACCTATTACGGGCTTGATCTTTATAAAAAAAGAAGTCTTTCTGAATTATTAAAACATCTTTCGGATG
>CAWBCB010000045.1:0-17692 GCA_963787095.1 uncultured Cytophagales bacterium
AAAGTAAGCAGTAGGCAGAATGCAGTAGGCTATCTAATCATTCGGTTCAATACTGCTTACTGCATCCTGCCTACTTCAAATTAATTACTTTCCCCCTGAGGATCGTTTACATCATCAGTCTCCACATAATTGATGATGATGAACGTAAATAGCAGTCCGGAAAACAAACCCTCCAGAGCCACCATAAAAGCAGTGATATAAGGATTGAGGTAACGCCCCATCGGTTCGTTATCAATTACGCCTTGCATTAGGTTAGCATCTATCGTTAGATAGCCAAAAAGGAATAGCGCAAAAATGGCAGATGAGATAGCACCTGTGGCCACCCCCGTAATAAGCGCTCGGAAGTAATTCAGATGTTGCCCGTGACTTTCCCTAAATTTCTTTAATGCAAAATAAATACCTCCCACCTGTATAAACACATTCAGAAAACGGAGTTCATAGTGATGCACTAGCCCTACTAGCTTCATGATCAGAAAAAAAGCAATCAGACCACCGGCTATTTTTAAGCCGTAATTTTCGGGGATGCGATTAGGATTCGTGAACAGACTCATGGATATATTGGGTTTAGACTTGGGTAATTTTTGAATTTTTTCACACAATTACAACCTTTTAATTCGGTTAATATTTTGATACCTTAGTTTTCCGCAAGAAAAATCAATCATTCTATCACAAACAATCAAACAAAACATAGCCATGGTAAAGAAAATACTATTAGTAATTGCCGGACTCATTGTTCTGCTACTACTTGCCGGCTTTGTACTTCCTGCAAAGTTGGAAGTATCAAAAAGTGTAACGATCAATGCGCCTGCCGATGCTGTCTTTGACGAAATCAATGACTTAGAAAGATGGTCCAACTGGCAATATTGGAACACCCTCGATCCAGAAATGAAAATTACCTATGGTGATAAGAAAGTGGGAACGGGAGCCATGTATAGTTGGGAAGGTCCTGTGCTGGACAAAGGCACCTTGTCAATTACAGAAAGTGTTCCCAATAAATCTATTTCTATCAAAATGGACTTTGGAGGAAATCCCGCTTCGGGATTTTATTCTTTAGAACCTGCCGGAGAAAACACAAAACTGAATTTTAATTTCACCGCTGATCAAGGTATGAACCCGATTGGAAGATGGATTAATCTGTTCATGAAAGGCGAAATTGAAAAGTCGTTTGACTACGCGGGCGAAAAAATCAAAGCCATCGCTGAAGCAAAACCAAAATTTACGTATCAGATTTCAGAAGAAATGGTACCGGCTATAAGCTATGTGGGTTTAATGCATACTATGAGTCCACAAGATCCTGCGGCTATTAGTGCGCAAATGGCAAGGATGTATACCGAATTAGATAACATGCTAAAGAAGGCAAAAGTTATTGTTACGGGTTATCCTTTCGCGCTCTATCCTACATTCACTGAAGAATCAATGGATATGATTTGTGCGATGCCCGTGGCGGCCGATGCCAAGTTACCAGCCAAGTACAAAGTTGAAACCACTCCTGGTGGAAACGCAATAAAAGGAATTTACACAGGCGACTATAATAATATGATGGCAATTCACATGGAACTTGATAAGTATCTTCAGGATAAAGGACTTACTATGAATGGTGCTCCCATGGAAGTTTATGTGACAGATCCCATGCTGGAGAAAGATACAGCTAAGTGGATAACTGAAGTGTATTACCCCGTAAAGAAAAACTAAGTTGACTTACATATGGCGTCTGACCCCTTGAAGGTGGCCTGACATTCCAACTAAAGCAAATGACATTATCTGAATTTAAATCCTCACTTGAAAAACAGCAGCCTCCACCGGTTGCTGTTCTTTTACAAGCTCTTTGGCATGATGGCTGTGGTAATTGGGAGAAAGCGCACAACATAGCTCAAGATGTAACTTCAAAAGACGGCTCGTGGATTCATGCGTACCTCCACCGCAAAGAAGGAGATCAGTTTAATGCCGAATATTGGTACACCCGTGCCAACCGAATTATGCCTACTTATTCATTAGAGAAAGAATGGGAAGAAATAGTGGAAGCTTTGCTCAATACGTAAACCCCAACTTATCCAATCCTTGTTGAACTTCCGGACAGCTCATAAATAATTCCCACAACAAACCCGTGCGTTCGTTCTCCATCATCACCACAATTGGCCCTTGATCAATTGCAAGGTACCATGGCTTATACCAATCCTGATCCACACTAAAGCCATCATAAAATCCATACGGCCCAAAAACCTTATCCCCTAAATCAAAATAAAAATGTTTCATCGCCTCCATACTTTGGTTGGGCGTGTACGGAAATGATGATAGCGCTGCGGTAGGTGTAATCACACCTAAATCTTCACCTGGACTATGGGCTGCATAAAACTTTACAGAGTATCCCGCAGTGAGTCCCCAACTATTTTTTCCATAATCTTTATAGCCTTTCGGATTTAAAACGCAGTACTCGTAATTAATCAGCGTATGATTTACATTGTGTTGCCAGTAATCTGCATAGCGGTCTTTTAGCTTGCGCGGATCAAGACCTAAAAAAGAATAATGTGACCAAAACAACGGACCTCCAAATTGCGGTGCACCATTATGTTTTAAATCCAGATGATATCCATACTGTTCATGGGTTGAATCATTCTTCATTTTTCCACCTCGTGCCCAACCCTCATGATAGGTAATAGCAGGAACACTATGCGTAGGCGATGAAGCCGCCAACACATACGTAATCAAGCATTCATTATATCCCTCCAACGGAAAATTCATAATCCATTGTTTATCGGGCGACCAATGCCAATACAAAACATTCTTACCTCCGTTGCGATACCAATCCCATTCAACACCACGCCACAGGGTATCAATTCTTGCAGCAAGCGCCTTCTCTTCTTCATTTCCATCTTTAAAATATTGGCGCACACAAAGCAGGCCCTGCACTAAGTAGGCTGTCTCCACTAAGTCACCGCCATTATCATTCGCGCCAAAGGGTTTTACCTTTCCTGTTTCACCATTCATCCAATGTGGCCATACACCTTTAAAGCGGTCTGCATGCTCTAAAAAATTTACAATCTTCGTAAGATGTGCAAGACCATCCTCGCGGGTAACAAATTTTCGTTCGATGCCCACAAGAATTGCCATTAAACCAAAACCGGTTCCTCCTGAAGTAACTATGTTTTTATCATTATCCGGATAATCATCATCCACATGAAATCGCTCGCGCGCTGCACCCGAAACCGGCTCGGCACCATCCCAGAAGTATTGAAAGGTTCGTTCTTGCACAAGTGTGAATAAAGAATCATCGCTAATGCGACTAACTTCAGCTTGTTCAACTGGTTTTTGTGGAGTACACGCTAACAGAAAAATAAATCCTAGTGCGGGTAGTGCAAGTTTAATTTTCCAAATCTTCATGAGTTCTTGATTTTATGTTTTTCTCTTTCCAAAGTAACAATTCCTTTTTCCTTTTCTCTAGTTCTTCCGCAGACGGTTTATAATTAATCAGTGCTTTTAAATCAGGCTGCCCCGCATCTACCCAGGCCGTGTACCACATATCGCCTGTTCTTTTTATGCTGCTGCGAAACTGACGCTCCACCATACCCGCCAACATGCGATTATACTTTTGTGCATACTCAATTGAATAAACCCGCACAGTTTGTTTGCCTTTCGTTTCAAAACTAAATTTTCGTTCACCTTCCATTGGTGCCAATTCCTTTTCAAATAGGAGTACCGAATCTACCGCATGATTCGAATGTATGACAATATCCCACGCTGCCACTTGCACATTGGGGATGTAAGTGGCTGCTCCAACAAAAAGATCGTAGCCTTCAAAATAAAGTTCCGGTATTCTTGATTCCCAAAATCCGTGAATACCAACCTGATCAGTCAGTTGACCATCATAATTTTTTGTGGTGTGAAGCGGTACATGAGCATCGGCCACGTAGTGACCTAAGTCAGCGGAAACTTTTAAAATCCGATCCGGATCTTTTATCAGGAAAGCATCTTTCAACTGAAGATACACTCGGTAAATATGCCACGGCACAATACCCTTTGCTTGAAGAGAATCTTCACCAAATCGTTTTACCGCCTCATTCCAGTAGCGCGGTAGCTTGTAAACAGCGCTGTCACCATAGTCATCTAAATCAATATAGTGCCGGGGAGCTTCTTCAGGCAGGGTATATCTTCTTCTGTCAGGATTTACCGCTGCCTCCGTTAAATACTCAATGTTCTTTTTGTAAAATCCCGCCATAGCGGGAGGAAGCGTAAAGATGGCCAACTGATTTATTTTCTTGTGCGCGAAAAAGCCCCAACTGCCAAATAGCATTACCACTCCTACCAAACCAATTTTTAATAATCGCGGTGCCACCATATCTTTCCAATAAAGTTACACATCATGAAGAATATTTTCATCGTATTGTTTTTTGTTAGTTCGATTGCTAAGGCAACTGATCCCTATCCAAAAAATGAAGCTATTGATGTTACTAAATATATTTTTCAATTGGAGGTAAATGACTCAACAGATGTAATTGCCGGAACAGCATCAGTTTTCATCCACTTTAAAAAAGCCGTTGCCGATTTTGAATTAGACCTGATCAACAAAGACGCAACCGGAAAAGGAATGGTGATTGAGGATGTCTTATTGAATGATAAACACATTTCCTTCAGTCATAAAAACAATCGGATAAAAATCATTCTTCCTATTCAGGCTAAGGCCGATGAGAATTTTATTTTCAAAATAATTTATAAAGGCATTCCTCAAGATGGCTTAATCATCGGAAAAAATAAATTTGGTGATCGGGGTTTCTTTGGAGATAACTGGCCCGATCGTGGCCATCATTGGCTTCCGGTGGTTGATCACCCGAGTGACAAAGCGGCTGTCGATTTTATCATTATCGCACCCATGCATTATTCTGTGATTGCTAACGGAATTAAAATTGAAGAGAGTCCGATTGATTCGAAACGAACGCTCACACACTGGCACGAGGAAGTTCCCATTCCCGTTAAGGTAATGGTAGCTGGCATTGCGCGTTTTGCTGTGCAACATGCAGGTAAGGTGAATGATATTTCGGTGGAGAGTTGGGTGTATCCGCAAAACCGATTGGAAGGATTTTATGATTATGCCATTGCCGTACACGTGCTCGATTATTTTCATAATCACATTGGTGCATATTCTTACAAGAAGTTGGCTAACGTTCAATCTAAAACTCGCTGGGGCGGATTAGAGAATGCCAACACCATTTTCTATTTCGAAAACTCAGTGACCGGAAAAGCCGAACGCGAAAGTCTGATTGCTCATGAAGAAGCTCATCAATGGTTTGGTAACTCAGCTACCGAGAATGATTGGCACCATGTGTGGCTTAGCGAAGGATTCGCCACGTACTTCGCGAGTTTGTATCTGGAGAATACGTATGGTCATGATCGGTTGGTAGAGGAACAAAAGAAAGATCGCACAGAAGTAATTCAGTATAACAATAAAAAATCTACTCCCGTTGTTGACACGACTATCACAGACATCAATAAAGTGCTCAGCACAAATACGTATCAAAAAGGGGGTTGGGTACTGCACATGTTACGACATGAGGTTGGTGATCAGGCTTTCTGGAGTGGAATTCGCCACTATTATGCTACCTATAAAAACAGCAATGCCATGACTTCGGATTTTTTGAGGATTATGGAAGAAGCTTCCGGAAAGGATTTGAAATTGTTCTTCAAGCAATGGCTGTATCAACCTGGACTCCCTAAAATCTCAGGAAACTGGCGATATGACGCTAAATCCAAATCAGTGAATCTTGAGATTCAACAAGCTCAAGCCGGACTTTTTCATTTTCCCCTGGAGATAAATTTTGTTGGTCGCGATGGCCAAAAAGAGACTAAAACCATTCAGGTAGCTTCAAAAGCTCAAAAAATTGCGATTCCGATGGGTTTTGAAGTTCAATCCGTGGTTTTAGACCCAAACACATGGCTATTATTTGAAGGATCATTATCCCAAAAATGAGGAGCATATCTTTGCAAATCTGATAATTGCCCTTATTTTTGCAGTCCGTTTGAAAAAACCATTATGGCAAATCATAAATCAGCAGAGAAAAGAATCAGAGCGAACGAGACAAAACGTCTTAGAAACCGCTATCAGGCAAAAACAACCCGCACTCAGATCAAGAAATTGAATACTGTGGCAACGAAAGATGAAGCTCAAACCCTTCTTAAAGAGGTGTCTTCAATGATCGATAAGTTGGCTAAAAAGAATGTGATTCATTGGAAAAAGGCTGCTAACCAGAAATCAAAACTTACTAAGCGTGTAAACGCCTTAGCATAAGTTTTTAAATACGATTTTTATTTTTCCCACACTGGCTTTGGTTAGTGTGGGTTTTTTTATGCCTGTGCTTCTAAATTCGCTACCTTCGATGGGTGAAAATTGACGACAGTAAGCCTCTAAACATAAAAGACTGGAACCCAGAAGACCGGCCTCGCGAGAAACTCCTGTTAAAAGGAACTGCAGCACTAACTGAAGCCGAACTCATTGCTATTTTAATTGGATCAGGAACAGCAAAAGTGAGTGCCGTTGAATTGGCTAAGCGAGTTCTCTTGCAAGGAGCCAACAGTCTTAACGAACTGGCTCGGCTTTCTGTTAAAGATTTAATGAAGGTTAAAGGAATTGGTGAGGCAAAGGCCATCACCATTGTAGCTGCACTAGAAATCGGCCGAAGAAGAAAGGAGCAAGACCCTGAGGCTAAACCTAAAATAAATAGTTCTAAAGATGCGTTTGATCTCTTGAAAGGAGATTTTATGGATTTACCGCATGAAGAGTTTTGGGTGCTGCTACTAAATCGCGCTAACCGTGTGGTGAAGAAAAAGAAAATCAGCGAAGGTGGGGTTTCGGGTACTGTAGCCGATCCTAAAATAATTTACAAACTTGCCCTTGAAGATTTAGCGAGTGGAGTAATTGTAGCACACAATCATCCCTCAGGCAATTTAGCGGCAAGTCAAACCGATCTTGATCTAACAAGAAAATTAAAAGAGGCTGGAAAATTTCTTGAAGTTCAACTACTAGACCATCTGATCATTACTAACCAGAAATATTTTAGCTTTGCAGACGAAGGACTGATATAATGAGATTAACAACAGTTTTTGTAATTCTATTAGCAAGCTCAATCTTTCTTACGCTGGCGTTTGTGTATTCGCCCAAAGAAGATCAAGCTACTATAAATGAAATATCTCATGATAGCTCAAGGGTTGTCACGCCAAAAAAAAATCTTCCTGAACGAAAACTCGTTGCCTTTGTTGATGCCAATCCCTACATGCAAAGGGTGCTGTCGGATTATAATGATTTTATTGAGCGCGCAATCTTTAGAGGACTTGCTCCGGGGCGGCAGTGGCTATTATCCGAGACACATCTATTGTTTTCTTAAAAGGTTTTGGATTAAAGCAAGTAGGATTACCTGATACCATTGATGTCAATACGGTTTTTCGACTGGGTTCTGTTTCAAAATCTATTTCGTCTGTGCTGGCTGGCACACTGGTAAGCAAACATCTCATCAATTGGGATGATCCCATCATCAAATACATTCCACAATTTGAATTAAAGTCAAAAGAACAAGCGGAGAAATTAACCATCCGTCATGTGCTCTCTCACACGACAGGACTCCCCTATCACGCCTATACAAACATGATTGAAGAGCATCTTCCATTCGATACGTTGATGGCATACCTGAAGCAGGTAGATTTATTTGGTGAGCCCGGTCAGTATTATAGTTATCAAAATGTTGGCTACAGCCTGATAGGCAAAGTAGTTGAGGCCGCCACACACCAATCTTTTGAAACTGCCTTGAAAGAAAATATTTTTAAGCCATTGAATATGCGCAATGGCTCAGCATCTTACGAAGCTATCATCAATCATGACAATGTTGCTAAGCCACACTACTTCTCGCGCAAGCATTGGGTAACAGTTCCTATTTCAGACACCTATTACAACACAGCTCCGGCCGGTGGTATAAATGCCAGCATAACAGACATGGCGCTTTGGCTTAAAGCGTTATTGAATGGCACCCCTTCCATTATGAACGACTCCACGCTACATCAAATTTTTGAACCGCAAGTAAAAGCGATTTCAAAAAATCACAACTTTAGAAAATGGCAACGGCCCAAGGCTTCATATTATGCGTTAGGCTGGCGCATACTTACATTTAAAAATGACACAATCGATTATCATGGTGGGTATGTAAATGGATATCGAAGCGAAGTTGCCATCGATAGAAAAAATAAACTCGCCATTTGTGTTCTTACTAACTCTCCGGGCAGTCTTTCCGATCAAGCCATTCCTGAATTTTTAAAACGATACACACACTATGCAGATTCGATAGGGGCATGGGAAGATCGAAACAAATTAATACTGGTTAAAAATACCGATCAACTAGCAGCTGTCTTCCATAACTAATGAAAAGTTCTCGAATAGTCCCTATCATTATTATTGTTGCCATTGCAGCGTTTGTGATTTACTCCATGCAAGGGGGTGCCCCTGAAAACTATGAAGCTACCATTTTAAAAGATCGAGAAGAGAAGACTGAGTTTATGAAAACCTCAAATGAGTCTCCTTTTTTGAAAGATAGTATATCCTTTGAAAAGCTGAACTATTTTCCAATTGATGAAACATATCGCGTGAAGGCCAATCTTCAGTCAATTGATAAAAAGAAAGTGGTGCTTCTTGCAACCAGCGATGGGCTGGAGCAAAAATATTTAGAGTACGCTTTCGCGGAATTTCAATTGAATGGCAATAGTAACAAACTACTCATTTTAGAAGTAATGGATAACGGACCACAACGTGGCAAACTCTTTCTCGCTTTCGCGGATGAAACGAGCGGTGTAGATACGTATGGTGCAGGCCGTTACTTAGATGTGAAAAAAGTGCCTGCTGCCACTTCCGTTATCTTAGACTTCAATCTTGCCTACAACCCCTATTGCGCGTATAATGATAGCTATTCATGTCCTTTTCCACCCCGCGAAAATATTCTTAAAGTAGCCATCAAGGCGGGCGAGAAAAACTATCATTAAGGCTATGATATTCCCAAGTCAGGCTTAGAAAAGAGGACACAAAACCTTACTTTTGAAGTTCTGTTTTTTCGCAACCTATGAAGATTTCGTACAACTGGCTCAAACAATATATAGACATTCCTGAATCGGCTGAAGAGATTGGTAACGTGCTTACGGCTACCGGTCTGGAAGTTGAAAGCGTTGAACCTTTTGAAACTGTAAAAGGCGGATTGAAAGGCCTGGTGATTGGTGAAGTACTCACGTGCGCAAAACATCCTAATGCTGATAAGTTATCCATAACCACCGTTAATGTCGGTGATAAAGTTTTACCCATTGTGTGCGGGGCAGCTAATGTTGCAACAGGACAAAAAGTAGTTGTTGCCTTGCCGGGATCAACGCTATTTCCCTTCAAAGGTGATTCGTTTACTATTAAGGCAACAAAAATTCGGGGCGAAGTATCGGAAGGAATGATTTGTGCCGAAGATGAAATTGGCTTAGGTGAAAGTCATGATGGAATCATCGTGTTGAATACAACAGCCGCCAATGGAACTCCGGCTTCTGAATTTTATAAAATTGAATCAGATTTTGTTTTAGAAATCGGGCTAACGCCCAATCGCGCAGATGCAGCATCACACATAGGTGTTGCCCGTGATATCAAAGCTGCACAGAAGAGAGCCATCAAATTACCTTCTGTTGATTCCTTTAAAGTTGAAAATAAAAATCTAACCATTCCTGTTGAGGTTGAAAATACGCAAGCCTGTCCTCGGTACTCAGCCGTTACGCTATCCGGTATAACCGTAGGCGAATCACCCGATTGGTTGAAAAACAGACTTAAATCTATTGGCCTAGCTCCTATCAACAACATTGTTGACATCACAAATTTTGTGCTTCACGAAACCGGACAACCGCTTCACGCTTTCGATGCTGATGAAATTACTGGCCAGAAAGTAATTGTTAAAACATTACCAGCCGGAACAAAATTTAAAACGCTTGATGATAAAGAGCGTTCGCTTACTACAAACGATTTAATGATCTGCAACACACAAGAACCGATGTGTATTGCCGGAGTTTTTGGTGGCGTTAAATCTGGAATCTCTGCAAAGACAAAAAATGTATTTCTGGAAAGTGCCTGCTTCGCTGCAGATTACATTCGCAAAACAGGTATGCATCATCAATTGAAGACTGATGCTTCTTTTCGCTTTGAACGAGGTACTGATCCGAACATTACAGTGTATGCATTAAAGCGCGCTGCTTTGTTGATAAAAGAATTGGCAGGCGGAACCATATCCTCTGAGGTTGTTGATGTTTATCCTGCGCCAATTGATAACAAACAGATTATCGTAAAAGACAAAAATGTAAATCGACTAATCGGTAAAATAATTCCAAGAGAAGAAATTTTCTCTATCCTGGAAGGATTGGATATTTCTATCACCAACAAGAAAGAGGATGAGTTTACTGTTTCTGTGCCACCCTACAGAGTTGATGTAACTCAAGAAGCTGATGTGGTAGAAGAAATTTTACGCATTTATGGCTTCAACAATATTGAACTTACTGAAATTGTTGGGACGGATTATTTGGCTGAGTTCCCTGAAAAGGATATCAATAAATTCAAAAAGACGTTAGGGAGCTTGTTAGTTGCAAATGGATTTTATGAAATCCTTACCAACTCACTCACAAACGCTGCTTACCAACAAAAAAACAACCTTACTTTCAACGGTGCGCCTGTTGAAATATTAAATAAGCTAAGTGAAGAGCAGGGTATTTTACGACAGACAATGCTTTTTACCGGGTTAGAAGTATGTGCGTACAATATTAATCGCAAACAACGGGATCTTAAACTTTATGAGTTTGGCAAGGTATACTGGAAAGTAGAGGCTACAGAAAACAAAATTCCCTATAAAGAAGAAGAAAGACTGGCCTTGTACATAACCGGTAACTTTGAAACGGAAAACTGGCAAAACAAGTCACGCAACGTTACCTATTTCGATCTTGCGCAACAGGTTGTGCAACTGCTTGAAAAATCCGCTATAGAAAATATCAAGCAAGAAAAATTAATCGACCCACTTTTCGATTATGGCATGCGCTTGCTGAAAGGAACAAAAGAAATCGGCAAGATTGGAAAAGTGAAATCTGCGTTGGCAAAGGAATTTGGGATTAAGCAGGAATTATTTTATGCCGACCTAAATACCTCCTTGCTTTTCAAGTCGGCAAACCCTAAGTTCGTTGCACAAGAGGTACCCAAGTTTCCAGAGGTAAGACGTGACCTTTCTTTGGTACTCGATAAACAAGTAACCTTTGACGAAATTCGTGAAATGGTACTTTCAACTGAGAAGCGGTTGATAAAAGAAATTATTGCGTTTGATGTATACGAAGGAGATAAAATCCCGGAAGGAAAAAAAGCCTATGCGTTGGGATTTACGTTGCAGGATGCTACCAAAACGCTTACCGATGATGAGATTGATAAAGTAATGACCCGGTTAATGGGAGCTTTTGAAGGGAAGATGGGGGCGGTAATAAGAAAATGAAAAAATTGAAGCTGGATGCTTGTTTCTGGACACAACGTCCGAAACTGGAATCGGGCACCAAATCCAAATAATAATCGAATGGATCAAGAAGCATTGAAGTCAAACCTGAATGGATTAGAACGGAAAGTGTTGTTGCTGCTCAATGAGCATAAGTCCTTAAAAGATCAGTTAAAAGGTCTAAAATTAGAAAACCACGAGCTCAAAACGGATATCAGCAAGCGTGATGAGCAGCTCCATCATTTTAAAAATCAGATTAAAATCACTAAGATTGTAGATCATATAAACCCGGAAGACAAAGGTGTTTCGGAATTAAAAAAGAAAGTTGACGAGTATATCCGCGAAATCGATAAGTGTATTGCTCATTTGAGTAGATAACCGGTAAAGGTTGATGGACGAATTATCAGTAAAAATAAAAATTGCAGACCGCGAATACCCGATGAAGGTAAAACGCAAGGAAGAGGAA
The DNA here is from genome assembly GCA_963787095.1 of uncultured Cytophagales bacterium. Classification (GTDB taxonomy): domain Bacteria; phylum Bacteroidota; class Bacteroidia; order Cytophagales; family Cyclobacteriaceae; genus ELB16-189. The sequence continues at coordinate 11,977 of CAWBCB010000045.1, forward strand.
AAAGTGCGCGCGGCCGGCAAGGTCATCAACGAGAAAATAAAATATTACCGGGAGCAGTTTGGGATTGATGATAAACAAGACCTGCTGGCCATGGTGGCTTTCGATTGTTTGGTAGATAAAATGGCAGACGAAGAAAGTTTGCAGGTAATAGACCAAACCGTGATTGAAAAAGTAAACCACATTAATAAGTTGGTTTCCCAGGCACTCTAAGCCCTTTCTTTTAATATTCCTTTTGCTTTTTGTTTTGGCTATTGCCAACCCGGGTATTTAACCTATAAATACCTAAACAATGGACTTATTAAACCAAGGAGCAAGTAGTTTGATTGTGATTGCTCTGATAGCCTTAATCCTGATCGTGCTGATTGGATTATTGGTTGGGTCTCTTCTTTATAAGAGAAAAATCAAAAAAAATAATCAGGCTGCCGAAGAAAAATCTAAGCTGATTATTAAAGAGGCTGAGTTGCAGGCAGAAACCATCAAGAAAGACAGGATATTGGATGCCAAAGAAAAACTCCTAAAAATGAAACAGGAGTTTGAAGAAGAGGCTAATCGCAAGAAGAACCAGATCATTAACAACGAACAAAAGATTAAGCAGCGCGAGGCTCAACTTTCAAAAGAACTTGAAACGCTGAAAAGAAAAGAAAGCGAAGTGGATGAGGAGAAGCAAAGCTTGGCTCACCAGCACGAGCTCGTAAAAAAACGCAAGGAAGAACTGGATAAGTTCAATGCACAGAAAGTTGCCATTCTGGAAGGAATCTCAAAGCTAACCGCTGATCAGGCGCGCGATCAATTGGTAGAATCATTGAAAGAAGAAGCTGCCACAAAAGCGAGTTCGTACATCAAGGACATTATGGAGCAGGCTAAACTTTCTGCTACCAAAGAAGCTAAGAAAATTGTTGTTGAAACCATTCAGCGCACTGCTACCGAACATGCCGTTGAAAACTGTGTTTCGATTTTCAATATTGAAAGTGACGATATTAAAGGTAAAGTAATTGGTCGCGAAGGTCGAAATATCCGTGCCTTGGAAGCAGCAACAGGTGTAGAAATTATCGTTGACGATACTCCGGAAGCAATTATCATTTCAGGGTTTGATCCGGTGCGCAGAGAAATTGCACGCCTGTCATTACACCGATTAGTTCAGGATGGGCGTATTCACCCGGCACGCATTGAAGAGATTGTTGCCAAGACATCTAAAAATATTGAAGACGAAATAGTTGAAATTGGTGAACGCACTGTGATTGATTTAGGGATTCATGGATTGGCGCCTGAATTGGTTAAGATGGTGGGCCGCATGCGCTATCGTTCATCGTACGGACAAAACCTCCTTCAACACTCACGTGAAGTTGCCAACCTATGCGCCATCATGGCTGCTGAACTTGGTTTGAATGTGAAGCAAGCGAAGCGTGCTGGCCTTCTTCACGATATTGGTAAAGTATGGCATGAAGAATTGGAAAAACCCCATGCTATTGTAGGTATGGAGTTGGCTCAGAAGTACAAAGAGCACCCGATCATCTGCAATGCCATTGGCGCTCACCATGATGAAATAGAAATGACAAGCATCATTTCTCCTGTTGTTCAAGCTTGTGATGCAATTTCAGGTGCAAGACCTGGTGCAAGACGCGAAGTAATGGAGCAATATATTAAACGCTTGAAAGAATTGGAGAGTGTAGGATTGAGTTTTGAAGGGGTAGAAAAATGTTATGCTATTCAGGCCGGTCGTGAGTTGCGTGTGATGGTGGATGCTGAGAAAGCAACGGACGAACGTGCAGCCCAGTTAAGTTTTGACATCTCGCAGAAGATTGAAAAAGATATGCAATATCCGGGTCAGATTAAAGTGACTGTAATTCGGGAGATGCGCAGCGTTGCGTATGCTAAGTAAAATGAAATCATCTTGCTACTTGTAAAAGCCCCAAGTGGGCTTTTACTTTTTCTTGTGATTAATAAATGTTTCTCTATTTAATTTCTTTCAGCGGTATACCCATTCACAAATCATTGGTTACTTTTATAGATTAGGAAGGTTGGTATGTGAATAACTAACAGTCATAAGGTAACGTTGAAAACATCTCTCAAAAAATTAAGTCTCACTTTTTCGGTTGTGCTTTTGCATACAATGCTTTTGGGGCAGGCATTGCAGTCTGATAGTTTAGTGTTAAGCTCTTCTCGCCAATCATTAACCAAATTTTACGATCAAACAGTTGGCGAGAACGCTCGCCTATACAATGGAATAGAATTTATCGATCCCTTTCAAAGGGAAGTTATTGAAGGGTTCCCATACTTTTTGATAGATGATTGGCAGGACGGATCAATTTTTTATGATGGGCACCTTTACCAAAATATTCCATTGCTTTTTGATATTTATAAAAACAGAGTAATTGTAGATCACCCAAAAAGTCATACAAAAATTGAACTGATCCCTGAAAAAATAAAATACTTCACTATCTCAGATAAATACTTTATACAGCTTAAATCTCCAACAGCAGGATTTTATCAAGAACTCTATGGAGGTGAAATAAAAGTTTACGCACGTCATTATAAAACCATTCAGGAAAAAATTGGAGATAAAACGATGATCATCGAATTTCTTACAAAGCGAAAATTATTCATCCAGAGAGACGGCATCTATCATACAATTACTTCAAAGAAATCGGCCTTAAGTGTTCTGAAAGAACATAAAAGTGAATTGAATAAACTATTAGGCGAAGAGAAAATCTCATTCAAAAAAAATAAGGAGTATGCGTTGGCGAGAATGGGTCGGTATTTTGATCAATTGAATACAAAGGAATGAGAGCAGTGAAATTCTTTCTTCTCCTCTTTCTTTCATTGATAATCACCTTTACTGCTCTGGCACAAGGAGAAAAAATAATAAGTGGAGAATACTCCAATCAACCATTCAGCAACTTTGCTGTTTCCCTTGAACAAAAAACAGGTTATAAATTTTATTTTAATCCTGCTCAAACCGACAGTTTAATCATTACAATTTCATTTTTTAATAAAACAATCTCGGACGTCCTCGATGAAGTTTTTCGCAATTCTGACTTTCGGTATTCCATGGATGCGAATCACTATATATATGTTACCCTACGAGAGCCTATTCTCACAGAACTGCCATCCAATTTCTTTTCCGGTGATCTCTCTGATAGCGTAAATCAGAAAAAGGAAAACGCTCGCTTTGAAGAAGCTGAAAAAGTAAAAGTTGAAAAGCTTACCATTATTGGAACCCGCGGTGCAAACAATAAAAGTACAGCTACCCTTGCAGGCTACATACGGAGTGTTAAAACAGGTGAGCCCGTAATTGGCGCATCGGTACTGATTGAAAAACCATTAATTGGAGTAGCCACGGATGGCAATGGTTACTATTCCATAACACTTCCTAAAGGAACCCAACAACTGCGAATTCGCAGTATTGGAATGAAAAGCATTGATCGAAACGTGCTATTACACTCTGATGGAAAAATGAATATTGAAATGGATGAAGATGTGCTCCCATTGAAGGAAGTTATAGTTGAATCAGAAAAAGATGAGCGGGTACTTGGCTTACAAATGGGGTTAGAGAAAATTGACATTAAAACCATGAAACAAATTCCTGTGGCACTGGGAGAAGTAGATATTTTAAAAGCTGTTCTCACATTGCCTGGCGTACAATCCGTGGGTGAAGCAACAGTGGGTTTTAATGTGCGCGGTGGTGCTACGGATCAAAATCTGATCTTATTTAATGATGCTCCCATTTATAATCCATCACATTTATTCGGATTCTTCTCAGCCTTTAATGCCGATCTCATCAAAAATGTAGAGCTCTATAAAAGTGGAATTCCTGCAGAGTATGGCGGGCGAATTTCTTCTGTGCTTGATATCTCAACGCGAGAAGGTAATAAGCGCAAGTGGTCAGGCTCGGGTGGCATTAGTCCCATTACCGGCAGGTTTGCATTGGAAGGCCCAATTATAAAAGATAAAAGTTCATTCTTGATTGGTGGTCGTTCTACCTATTCAGATTGGTTATTGAAAAAAATTCCATCTTCGAATTTCCAAAACAGTAAAGCTTCTTTCTATGATTTAAATCTGGCTATTACGCACGAAATTAATAGCAAGAATAATCTCTACATCTCCGGATACATCAGTAATGACCGCTTTAAACTTCAAGGGGATACAACCTATAGCTATAGTAATCAGGCTGCCTCATTAAGATGGAAACATATTTTTAGCAGTAAGTTGTTGGGAACTTTAACAACCACCTATAGTGGTTACGATTATAATATTACCAGTTCTACAAATCCTGTCAATGCCTTCGATCTTTCCTATACAATTGATCAGTTAAATGCGAAAGCAGATTTTAGCTATTTTCTAAGCTCCCGCCATACGATTGGGTTTGGTACAGGCATCATTCACTACAAACTGGCTCCGGGTTCCTTGCAGCCAACAGGTAATGAATCATTAGTTGTGCCCGATGTCTTGCAAAATGAACAAGCGTTAGAGAGTTCTCTTTACGTAGGCGATAATTTTGAAGTTACTCCACAACTTTCAATTTATGGAGGGCTAAGATATTCATTCTTTCAAAATATTGGTCCGCGCGATTTATTTGTTTATCAGTCTGGAAGTCCTAAAGATGTAAGCACTATTATTGATACTGTCTCATTTCCATCGGGCAAGAAAGTTTCAAACTCCAGCGGTCCTGAAATTAGACTTTCCGCGCGCTATAGTATTTCCAGAAATACATCAGTAAAGGTGAGTTATAACCGCCTCCGTCAATACATTCAAATGCTATCAAATACAACGGCTATTGCTCCTACTGATATCTGGAAATTGAGCGATCCTTATGTTAAACCACTTATTGGCGATCAAATTTCAGTTGGATACTACCATTCGATGAAAAAATCTCTTGAGTTTTCCATAGAGGCCTACTATAAGATTATGCACAACTTTCTTGATTATAAGGGTGGTGCCGAATTGATTTTAAACCACCACATAGAAACGGATGTATTGAATGCAGATGGAAAAGCCTATGGCATAGAGTTACTTGTAAAGAAGACGAGCGGAAAAATAAATGGTTGGTTTAGTTATACCTACTCCAGGTCGCTACTTAAAACAGCTGGAGAAACAAGTGTTGAAACCATTAACCGGGGCGAATATTATCCAAGCAATTATGACAAGCCCCATGCGGTTAACTTTATTGGTAATTATAAATTTAACAGACGCTTTAGTATGTCATTAAATTTCGTGTATAGTACAGGGCGACCGATCACATTGCCAGTTGCTAAATATACTCTCGAAGGATCTAGTCGACTGCTGTATTCTGATCGCAATCAATATCGGATTCCTGATTATTTTCGCTCAGATTTTTCATTAAACATTGAAGGGAATCACAAAATAAAAAAGCTGGCGCACAGTTCATGGAGTGTATCCGTGTATAACCTAACTGGAAGGAGAAATGCCTATTCAATTTATTTCACCTCAGAAAATGGAACCGTGAAGGGGTATAAGCTTTCTATTTTTGGAAGTGCCATTCCCACCATTACCTATAACTTTAAATTCTGATAGTGAAGAGAATATCTCTCATATTGATTATTTTAACAAGCTGTATTGACCCTTACTCGCCACCTGTTCTTGATCAAGAAGCTGCCGCATTGGTAATTGACGGCTTCATTAATATGAACGGAGAAAGCACAATCCGATTAAGCCGATCGCAAAATATTTATGACACGAATGCACCAGCAATACGTTG
>CAWBCB010000046.1:0-26638 GCA_963787095.1 uncultured Cytophagales bacterium
TTTTGTTATCTTTTTCATTCCCAATTCTTAACAGAGTTTTAGCACAATAATCTTCAAATATATTTTATTCCTTTAAGGTTGTTTTGGTTTAATCGGTATCCAGATCTCCTCTTCTGAATTTGGATCATTATTCTTATATCGTTCTCCGAGTATTTCAAAATGTGGCCGGTTGTCCAGTAGGTAATTGGAACCTGGTAGCCAGCTTCCAAAAATGTATTGGAATATCTTTGTGTCGGTGCTTAGCCCTCTATAAAAGAAACACTGCATAGAGTCCCCCCGACAATTCAAAAGATTCCATTCCAGCAGGGATAGTATCAAAGTCTGTTACTTCTATAGCTGCCCATTTCTCAAATTCCTGATTAATGTTACCTACATCCATTGGCTGATTATAAACTTGCATCGAAAACAAGTTAGATGTAACACTCTTAATTTCCTTTCGCCTGGGCATAAAATTGCGCCACAACTCTCCGGTCTTGTTACTGGCCAATGTCATCCGCATTCTTTGGCCGACTAATTTTTTTTCTGGTAATGTTTCAATTCGAGGGGTCATTGTTTATGCTTGTTCAAATTCTCTTCAATACATGTTCTGCTTTCGTCATGGTTCGTGTCTCACCATAGTCGTTAACTTAAGCATGAACACGCATGAGAAGGATACTTTCTGATTTAAGCAAACGCTATGGTGAATAGGAATTAATATTTCATCCCTAAAGGGATTTTTAATAGTGCACTGTTGCCTTTTACCAATATGTAGTCCCTAACGGGACTAAAGGGCGCTTTACTATATAAGTCCCATAGGGACGACATGTTGGTAAAAATATAGATGAGTGCATTAAAGTCCTGTAGGGACGACATATTAATTTTTGCAAATCATACCTTAAGTTAACGACTATGGAGTCCCACAAACATTTCATTACTGATTCACCCTCTTCACCACATCCACCACTTTCCCTTTCTTCCGCGCATACACACTGTTGTCGTACATGGCTTCGCAGCTTACGGCTGGTAAATAGTAACTACCTGCATAACTGGCGGTGAGTAACACTTTAAATGTTTTGCGTTGGTTCGCATTCAAATCAAAATAGGTGTACACCCGGTCGTCACGAATGTCCTGATAGGTAGGTACATCACCGGTTAGTTTTGCACCATCATCGCCTGTTAACCGTAAGTTGTTAATCTCCCACCCCGATGGGAAAATCTGATTGAGTGCCAGGTTTTTATAGATGCCCCGCATGCCCGGATTAAATACGGTAACGGTTGCCACAAACTCTGTTCCTTGCTCCAACGTGATCGGATCAATCGGAACTCCTTTGGAATCGGCATAGGTAATAGTCAGTGAAAGATTCTTCTCATCATCTTCTTCCGCACCACGCGCAGGTACGCCTTCCGATATGATGCGAACGAACAACGCTCCTTTACTACCACTTACAATTTTTAAATTGCCTGCTTTCAAACCATCCATCGGCAATTTTACTTGCGCGAGGGTAAGGTCGGTATTAGCAGTTACTTCTTTTCCATTATAGGTGTAGGTAAATTTCAAATCACCTTTCTCACCACCGGCAAATGCGCCTACTGATTTCAAACACCACGCCAGTGTTTGTGTGCTCATCCAATAATTAGCATTGCTCATGGATTGTGAAAGTTCTTTCACAATTTCAAAACTACGCGCACGATCGCCCAACATCAAAAGTGTTTCGAGAATGATCGCTTTATCACGCAAGTCCGATCCATACGAATAGCCTAACTCCTGATACGGTTTCACTTGCACCGGAAGTTTTTCAATCAGCTTCTTCGCGGCTTCGGGTTGTCCGGCTTTTACATAGGCAGCCGCTAACATCCACGCTGCGGTAGCATTCATGTTTCCTTGTTCGCGCAAGCGGTTCATCGCTCCTAATTCCGCATCGCCCGAAAGGGCTAAGGTATATAGGCGATACGCTTGTATCAGTTCGCTGCTGCTATACTCTTGATTCTTGCGCCAGCTTTGTGCTTTACTACGCTGATATTTTTTCCAACGCTTAATCATATCGTTCGGCACGAAATATCCTTTTGTTTCCGCTTCAATTAAAAAATGTCCGGCATAGGTTGTTCCCCAACTGTCGGAGTCTTCATGACCCGGCCAATACGAAAATCCACCATCACGATTGACAAATGTTTTCAACCGCTCAACGCCTGCTTTCACATTGCGTTGTATCACGGCCTTCTCATCCGCGGTAAGCGCCTTTACTTTATCCAAATACAATTGGGGAAACACCGAAGAAGTAGTTTGCTCAATACATCCGTATGGATATTGTAACAAATAGCGCATGCGTTGCCCAAGGTTAATCGGTGGCAGACTGGAAACTTCCAACGTAGATACATTGGTGCCTGCAATTCCAATCGGAGCAACTGAAGCACTCCAGGTCTTTCCGGCATCCAACACCACATCTTGCACTTGCGTGATCGGTGGATTTGGATTGCGCACTTCAATTTCAATTTCATCGGTTGCTGAATAATTTCCAGAGGTAGCCGTTACTTTTATTTTAGCAATTCCGGTTTCTGATTTTACAATCAAACCAAAATCAAGGGTAAGATCAGAACCATCGCCCATCGAAACGGTGCGCGAACTTTCATCCGATAATCCAACCGGACCACTGACTTTGATTTCAACTTTTACATTCTTAATACTTTTCTCACTGGTGAAAAGTGTGATCGGCAACTTCACCATTTCTTCAGGACCCAACACGCGTGGCAAGGTTGCCAACACCATTAATGGCTTGCGCACCGGAGTTACCTGTTCTGTTTTTCCATACGCACCTTCATAGCCTGCAACCAGCATCGTCTTTACGGAGCCAATGTATTGCGGCATAATGAAGCGATGTTCTTTACTTCCTCCATCCAACGTAATTGGTCCGAAATACATCACCACGGGTTTAAAGCGATTTGCTTTTGCATCGTCTTCCTTCGCAGCCAATTCACCATCACCACCCAACGCAAGCAAGCGTTCAATGCGACCACCAAACGAACCCATCACCTGATCATATAAATCCCACGTCTTTACGCCCAATGCTTCGCGCGCATAGAAGCGACTCCATGCATCCGGAGTTTTAAATCGCGTAAGATCCAATAAACCTTCATCGACTATCGCCAGCGTGTAAGTCATTTTGCGTTTCGATTGTTCGGAAACTTTAATCACTACTTCTTTGCCGGGTTCTAATACATCAGGCATTGAGATAACCGGATTCAAATGTGTGCCCGGATCTTCCACTTGAATAGGAATAATTCCATACATGCGAATGGGCAAATCATTAGCGGTTTGTGCATGGGGTTGCAACAACGTAACATTTACAAACACATTGGGTGTCATTTCTTTGGTGACATCAAAACTAAATTGATTGTCGCCCGCAGCAGTTTCAAGCCAATAGGTTTGCAACACCCGACTTCCATTTTCAACACTGATTAACGCACGACCTTTGTCGCTACCCGGAATTACGAGATTTGCTTTCTCGCCAATGTTATACATCGGCTTGTCACTTGAGAAGGAAAGCATGGTAGCACCTTCGCCTTCATTGCGGGCACGACCCGCCCAACCCGGCCAATCGATGTACACTACTTTACCTGTGCTATGCCCACTTTGCGGATCATACGCTTTCACAAAAAATCGTCCCCACTCAGGATATTTTACTTTAAAGTTCCAGGTTCCTTTTCCATTGGTTGTTCTGATTTTTCCGGTAGAGATTGGTTGTGAATAATTGCCTGACATAAAATTCACGGAGCCTTCGGAGCCATCCCACCACCAACGCCAATTGATTTTATATAACGACACTTCAATATTTCTTGAAAGCGGATTGCCATCCGAATCAATCGTAACAATATCCACCCGATGCGTTGTATCGGTAAGCAACATGCCGCGGGCTTTGTCGCCTTGCGGGAGTTTAATTCCCGTAAGGGATTGATACGGATAAAAAGGAATGCTGAAGCGATCAATACTATAGTTGCCACTCTCTTCATAGGCCTTGCCTCGGAAGACTGCATTGAGTGAACCGGGTGCAGCATCACTCACCTCAAGACTTGCATTTACTTTTGCCCGGCCATCCGCATCGGTATAGCCATCGAAGATAGTTTGCGATTCGCTGTAGAAATCAATAGACGGATCGTCAAACACATACTCGGGATACTGATCAAACTTCGTTGTGCCTTTCGTTAACAAAACTTCAAACGTGGCGCGGAGATTTTTTCCGGGCGCACCATGCAGCCAATTAATTTTTAAATCACCCGACACATTATTATTACCGGCTGTGAGTTTCTCAACGCCAAAATCCAAATTGATTTTAAGACGGTTGGGTTTCACCATCTCAATTTTAATGGGTTGGGTAAACTCAGTGCCACCTACTTTCACGCGCCCTAACCAATTTCCGGTTGGTGCTTCTGAATCCGTTGCTGTCGCGAACTTATAGAACCCATTTTCAGAATTAGAGCGAACCAAACGCGAAGTAACTTGTCCTTGTGGATTTTGTAATTCAAAAACAACAGGATGCGAAGCTGGGAGTGATTTCAATTTATCTTCAAGAATAAAACTTAAGTACAACGAATCACCCGGACGCCAAACTCCGCGCTCACCATATAAAAATCCTTTCAATCCTTTTCTCACATACTCACCACTCACATTAAAATTGCTGAGCGAAAGTGATTCGCCATCTTGCAACTTAAGGTAGCCACGCTGCATACCACTCTTGGCGATCAATGCAAATGGATTTTCTTTTGATGAGATGATTGCTTTTCCATCCGTTCCTGTGGAAGCGGTGCCAATTAATTTTTGTTGAAAATCATACAACTCTAATTGAACGCCTGACATGGGCTGAGTTGTTTTCAAATCATTCACCACTACTACCGTATTACCATCGCTTCCTCGTTTAGCTAACAAGCCAAGGTCGGTAGCAATTACATTCCGTCTGATATCTCTGTTGCCCGTATAATAGGACGAATGACATGGATTGTCGCGTTGTTCCCATTCATAATCTTCACCATAGTAATAATAGTCGTCATACGAATCCCAATAACTTCCTTCCGCTTCACCTTCCTCCCACGACTCTTGTTCAATCGAGGACTGAGTATTGGCAGCAGCTGATTCTTCACCGCCTTCGCACACATAGGCGAGATACGCTTTCTTAAAACTTAGCCGCACCTGATAGATAGCCCCGGGTTCGGTATTAATTAGTGTTGACAGATCGAGCGTAAAGCGATTCCATTTTCCTAAATCAGTTACTCCTGATTTTTCTAAAGAAATATTCTTCTTCAAAACAGGTTTACCCACACGCCTCATCTCCTGATTACCATCATAATTATTGACTTGAAGAAATTGCAGCACATTACTTTCGTAGACTTTAATGATCTGCACATCCACCGATTTTAAATTCACCGCTTCGAATGGCATCACCAATCCTTCGCTGGAAGGCAGCACATTCCCTTTTCCTACAAATCGAACGGCAGGCAGCACTTGCTCAAAGGCAACGTCATACGTAGTTGCCTTGGCCATTTTATAATTCAGAATATTTTTAACTCCGGCTTCTATTAAAATGGTTCTGGAACCCGTTTGCCGAACGGGTGGATATACACGAATCTCATTGTCCTTAATTTCGAAATCGAGATTCTTTAATTCGGAAATGCGCAACAGACCTTCCAGATTTTGGGTTTCATTTAGTGGATCAGAAAATTGAACCACAACAAACTGACTCGAGCCTTGTTCTACGCGCACATTGGTAACTTTAAAATCGCCTAACGCAGGAATCTCCACTTCACGATCCAACGTCTGATCAACACCCAATGCCGCTCCTGAAAAAGCTAGCTTCACAACACTGGCATTATCCTTACGGGCAACTTCTTCAACCGAAAATGCATGCTGCTTTCCTTCCGAAGTATGAACCCAATTTACCTTTAAGTGAATTTCCCTCTTGTTGTGCTGCCAGCACTTTTTCGATAGCATCACCTTCTGCATAATCGGCTGTGTACAAAACACCTTCAATCTTTTGACGCTTTAAGTCTGTTTTTACATAAGGTTTGATGTTATCAACACTTACTTCAAAATTTTGTGGAATAACCTGAACGGTGTATTCAAATGTGTTGAGCGCTTTAGGCACATCAATCAGCCGCGACAATTGAAAATTGACTTGATAAATCTGCCCAGAAGCTAAGCGCGCTGCCGGTTTAAACTCAACTGTGCGTCTGTCCAACCAAACGGTTTCACCCTTTATAGCCGGACTAAACTCAAAAAGTTTTGCGGTGGTGGGTGCGCCTATCGCCAGGCTATCCACCACATCCTGCGAAAGCCCAATGCGAATAGCCGACCCTGAACTGATAACCCCAGCCGTATAGGATGAAATGTACTCGCCAAAAGCGGGATTAATAGCTGAGTTAAAGCTTGATTTGGCGCCTTTGCCAGGTATAAAGTAGAAGATTGCAACGGCCGCAATGGCAAGAACAACAACACCAATAAGTATTTTTTTCATAATCCAGACTTAGGTTATTAGAACTATGAAATATCGCAAAAGGAAAAGAAAAATTGCGAACTGAAGGTGTTATTATTTTAAGGTTAAAAAGGGAAACTTCGGTGGTTGTGCCTAACAGCCTGTAAATGAAATTGAGATAGGAGAAATATCCAGGATTGTTGATATTTAAATGTAGGGAGCAAGCTTTTAAGGAAGATTATGAACGGACGACTAGTTGGAATTTTAGGAATTGCGACAACAATGATTTTTACGATTGGATTCATCGGACTCTTCATTTACAACCCGATAACATATGAGGAGTTGAATAATGTAAGTCTTGCTCAATATAACCTTATCGGGATGAATGGACGCTTACTGGTTGATTTGTATTAACTACATAACGGTCGGACTTTTAAATTCCTTTTTTGCAATTGGACTATTTGGAATCACAAAGAACGATTCAATTGTAGTTGGAGGAAAAATACTTCTATTACTAAGCGGACTCATATGGACAAGTTTCGGAATTATCTCTTATGACACGCAAACGGAATTAGGGAATCATTTGATGTTGATTAGAACAATTGCAATCTTATTGACCGGTGCAATGGGATTAGTTATCCTTGGAGCTGAAATGGAACTAATTATCAAGGACAAATTTTTAAAATACTATACTCTAGCAACGGCAACTCTGATCTTATTAATTGGAATTGTAAGTACATTTTCTATTGACGGGACTTGGACAAGGACAAACATTTCGTTGACGATTTACTTTTTATGGTTTGGAGTTTCCGGATTGAGATTGACGAAAAAAGTTAACACCCAAAACAGTGCATAATCAATGGCGTGTTTGGTTTAAAGTAAAAGTGTTATCTTCAAAATATGCTTTTGCAAGGGGAGCCTGACTTTCGATATTGTTGGGAGCGTTTGTTAACTACAAGACAAGAGGAAAAATATGGAATACCTAACTGCTTTAATTGGACTTGCTGGTGTGGTTATCGGAGGTTTTCTAACGCCAGTGTTAACTTCTAACATAGAGAACAGAAGAATTAAGAAAAGTATTAGACCCCAACTTATCGAAAAAATATATGTATTTTTTAATCTTAGAAAAGCCCATATTTTAACAAGCAACTATCACAACTTTAAGGTACGGCTAATGAGTTTTGCTGCACTTGAGAAAATTAAGCAAGGTGATACAACAGCTGACCCTAAAAGAGCATCTCGCCATACAAACAATTTTAGATACAAATGACCCAACAAGCCATCTATTAAAATCTGAGCATATATTTTGAACAGTTAGTGTGAACATGAAAGTAAGATGATAGCTCTTATTTTAAGCACAACGATACTATGGTAAAGAGATTTACAAAAAATTAAACAATCTGTTAAACCAGAAATTGATAAATCCAATCAAACAAACGACCTACACCAGTATTCAAAACTATCCTATGAACAATTACAAAAAGTAGCTCAAACTATTGAGAATGATATACTAGAGATTCAAAAATTGAATTCACTGTGAACATTGATTAGTGAGGTAATGACAATCCTTGCATAGCAACAAATTCGTATTCAGCAGTAAAAAAGGACATCAAGGACAAAATAAAAAGCCGGTGAACTCACACGGTAGTTGCAGCAGATGATCATAAAATATTATGACGTCTCCGTGACATACAGATTTACTTTAACTATTCTCAATTCTTCTTCAACTGATCAAACTTTGATTCAACTGCTTTCTTTGGGAACGTATTGTTTGAAACATCCACATCGGCCAATTCAAAATTTGGATCGACTAACACATTCACTACTTCTTTGTCCTTCACAAATACCTTGGTAATCTCGGTTTCGTTTAGCCGCCAGATTTCTGCAGGAATGCGTTCAATTTCCTTTGAGCCATCTTTAAAGGTCCATTCAATAACAATAGGTGTAACCAATCCGCCCACGTTCTTAAATTTCACCTGATAGATATTTTTACCTTCTAACTTTTTACGCACTGCGTTATCATCTAACCGATTTTTGAATTCACCATACATTCGGTCAGGCGTATCGGTTACTGAAAAGAGTTGCGCTCCCCCACTGAAATCAACAGCAGATTCATTATTTTTTTGCACCGATAAGTCACCTGTTTTTGCTTTTACATTTTTCCGTTCCAAATCGGTTTGCTCGGTTCTTAACTTAAACCACTTTACTTCTTCAACGGCAACGTCCACGTTATCGGTACCAAAAAACCAGCCCCGCCAAAACCAATCAAGATCTACGGCAGAAGCATTCTCTAAGGTGCGGAAGAAATCTGCAGGCCTTGGATGTTTGTACTTCCAGCTATTGGCATACTCTTTAAAGGCTGCATCAAACAACTCAGGCCCCATAATAGTCTCACGTAAAATGGTTAACGCTACCGTTGGCTTCTCATAATAATTTGCTCCGAACGCATTCAACTGCTCATTGTCGGATGTAGTCATGATTGGACGCATCACACTTTTATCACCCTTCATATACGGAACAATATCTTTTGGAACTGTATGATGATACGTGTAGCGCTCCATCTCAGTTCGGGTTTGAAGAAAGGTGTTCATTCCTTCGTCCATCCACATCCACTGGCGCTCATCCGAACTCACAATCATAGGAAAGTAATTGTGACCCACCTCATGCACAATGGTTCCAATCATTCCGGCCTTTGCATTATCACTCATCTTACCTTCCTTGGGTCTACCGCCATTGAAACTAATCATGGGAAACTCCATGCCAATGTTTGAGGTGTTCACTGAAATAGCAACCGGATACGGATAATCAAATGTGTATTTCGAATAAACCTCCAAGGCATTCTTTATCGCTTTCGTTGATTCTTCCGGCCAAACGGGCAACCCTTCTTTTGGATAGAAGGACATGGCCAGCACTGTATTGGTTGGAAGTTTTACTGCCTGCGCATCCCAAATGAATTTACGAGAGCTTGCAAAAGCAACATCACGCACATTATCCGCTTGAAAACGCCAGGTTTTCTTTGTGGTTGATTTTGTTTTTTCTTTTACCCTTGCCTCTTCTTCCGTAACAATAAACATGGGCTTATCAAAAGTAGACTTCGACTTTTCGAAACGCTCCAATTCTTTCGCGGTTAAAACTTCTTTCGGGTTTAATAAGGTTCCTGTTGACCCAACAATGTGATCCGCTGGAACTGTGATGTTAATCTTATACGTACCAAACTCTAATGCAAACTCACCAAGCCGTTGAAACTGTTTGTTCTGCCAACCTTCATAGTCATCAAACACACACATGCGTGGAAACCAATGCGCAATCAGAAACACATTGTTATTATCTTCCGGAAAGTGTTCATACCCTTCGCGGGAAAGAAAAAATAGACTGCGGTCTGTAATGGGATAAAACCAGGCAACAGAAAAAGTATAAGACTCCCCTGATTTGATGGGAGTAGGTAAATCAATCCGCATCATCGTATTGTTAATCGTAATGGGAAGTGCCTTACCTGATTTATCAGTTACCGTTTTAATTGTATAGCCGGCATCAAATTCCATCGGTCGGGTAAGGTATTGCATTTGCAATGTTGGGATAGAGTCGCGCAAGCCTCCAAAGAAACCCACATAAGCATCACCAAAATCTTCGTTGTCCTTTCGGTTTACATTCTGATCGAGCTGAAGCCAGATGTATTTTAAAGTCTCGGGTGAATTATTGAAGTAGGTGATTGTTTCCTTTCCAATCAACTTATTGTTAGGTTCATCAATCTCCGCATCGATGATGTAGTCGGCACGGTTCTGCCAATATTTTGGTCCGGGCGCTCCTGAACCCGATCTGTATTCGTTAGGTGTTGGTAATAACTGATCTAATTGCTCAAACTTACCTTGCCATTTGGGTTGATCTTGTGCCCAGGCAGAAACACCAAACAACAGGATAAAGATACTAATGTAGTGTGTTTTCATAAGTAGGATGTTATAATCCTAAATATCGGAAATAAAAGCTGAATAGGAATCAGATAATTCGGAGATCGATGATGACTGGGCGAATTACTTTTTACACGCCACTCCTTCAACATAATTTTTTATTACCGCCATCGGCTTGGCTGCTTCAGCTCCCGTAAATCCAGTGATGTCCTTATAGGTCACATGTTTTTTGTATGACTCTAAAAATTCTCCCGACAAGGGCAGATAAGACCAATGCCATTTCTCTTCTTCATAGCCTGTGCGACCACTCACCTTGCTGGTATACGGTTGACAAAAACCATACTCAGCAGCATGCGTTGTAAGCCACTGATAAATTTTCAACCCCTCACCCGTTAAGAAATACTCATTGTTGAGATTATTCAGATCCATATCGGTGCCCCAATGATGACGCGAAGTACTGGGCATAGAACTGTACAACAAAATTAAACGAGCACGTTCTTTAGGGTCTTTGATGGTAGTAAGATTAATTCCCTCCACCATGGTTCTTCCTTCCCATTTGTTTTCCCAAATTCTCTTTTGTGAATCAAAATTTCTTGTAGCTGAAATAATAATTAGTTCAACACCATCTGCCTTCGCGGCTGCACTCATCTTTTTAAATGCTTCGTAGGTTTCCTTTCGGAGATAGCCATCCTTCGCGCTGCCGCGAGCATATGTATCTTCTAATTTTGAAAACAACGGATGAGTTGCCGGATCAAATTTTCCCAACAGGTAATTTTTGTCTACCGATTGAGCGTTGGTAAGGTTTGTTCCTGCTAACAGAATTGCGGTGTATAAATATTTTAAGAAAGATTTAGTCATAGTATCAATTTAATCCCTCACCCCTGCCTACCGGCAGGCAGGCCGTCCTCGTTCCTCAGACACCCCTCTCCCAGGGGAGAGGGGGAGGGGGGTGAGGGCTTACACCCGCTCCGCCACTTTATTCATCACTTTAGTCTGCACTTGAATAGACTCATGGTGAATCAACTTCAATAAATCACTTGTGAATTCATCATTCAATCCCATCGCACGGCAAAGTGCAACACGGGTTTTAATAATTTCTTCCCAACGATTCACCTGAAGAATAGTAACGTTATTTTCTTTTTTGTATTGACCAATCTTCTCTGAGATTTTCATCCGAGCCGAAAGCTTTTGCATGATCTCATCATCCAACTGATCTATTTGCTCACGCAAGATACTAAGTGTATCCTTAAATGTTTTATTATCGGTTGTTTGAGTGCGCACCACTAATTCATCAATGATTTTGCTAAGCGCGGCAGGAGTTACTTGCTGTTTCGCATCGCTCCAGGCAGCATCCGGATTGATATGACTTTCAATCATCAAACCAGCCATGTCAAGATCAAGCGCTTTTTGCGAAACGAATGAAATCAAATCTCTGTTACCAGCGATGTGACTCGGATCACAAATCATATCCAATTCAGGTACGCGAGTTTTTAATTCAATGGCAAGATCCCACATCGGTGCGTTGCGGAAAGGTCCTTTTTCAAAGGACGAAAAACCACGATGGATAGCAGCCATCTTAGTAATACCCGCTTTGTTCAAACGTTCAAATGCTCCTAACCAAAGTTCAACATCCGGATTGATCGGGTTCTTAACCATCACTGGAATATCAACACCTTTCAATGCATCTGCTACTTCTTGCACCGAGAATGGATTCACTGTTGTCCGAGCTCCTACCCAAAGGATATCAACACCCGCTTTTAAACATGCTTCCACGTGACCCGCGTTGGCAACTTCGGTAGTTACAGGTAAACCTGTTTCTTTCTTGGCGGTAATGAGCCACTTCAATCCTTCTTCTCCAGCACCTTCATATTGACCAGGCCGTGTGCGTGGTTTCCAAATACCAGCACGCAACGCATGCACTTTTCCAGTAGCTGCTATTTGTTTAGCGGTGGCAATCATTTGCTCTTCGGTTTCTGCACTACATGGCCCGCTAATGATTATCGGACGATCGGCCTTCATCCACGATGAAATAGGTTCAAGTTGTAATCCCTTCTTTGTCATAATCCTTAAAATTAATTTTTTATAAATTCTGTTTTAGTACTAACTGATTCTTTGATGACGGTTTCCTTTGTTTTCTTTTCTGCCTGACCATCTAATATTCTTCTGATTTCATTTGCTGCAGTCATAATGCGATGAATCTCTTTTGTGTCTCGCTTCATTAAGTGATAATGGAATTTTTGTAAATGCATGATGTACTCTAACAACGCCTGACTCAGGTATTCAACATTCTGATCGAAGATGGGAGCCCACATATCAGGAGAACTTTTTGCTAGACGCACTGTAGATTCAAAACCACTGCCAGCCAAATCGAAAATATTTTTCTTATCCTTTTCAATATCTAACACCGTTTGTCCTAACAAAAAAGAACTTACGTGCGATAAGTGCGACACATACGCTACATGGCGATCATGTTCGTCAGGCTCCATGAAAATGGTTTTCATTTCCAGGGTGTCAAATACTTTAGTAGCCAATTCCAATGCTTGCACTGATGATTTATCAGCTTCGCAAATGATGTTGGTCTTTCCCTTAAACAATCCATCAAAAGCAGCCGTTGGTCCGGAGTTTTCAGTACCGGCAATGGGATGCGATGCAACAAACTGATCGCGTTTCGGATGATTTGAAACCGACTTGCAGATTGAGGTTTTAGTAGAGCCGGCATCTATTACAACTGCATCTTTCTTTATAGCATCCAACACGGAGGGTAAAAAAGCATGAAGAGCATTTACCGGAATAGAAAGAACAATCAAGTCGGCTTGCGCGATAGCTTTGTCTTCCGTAAGAATTTTATCAACCAACCCCAACTCAACCGCCTTAGTTGCGTGCGCAGCATTCATGTCCACCCCAACAAGTTCAGTTGCTAATCCTGCTCTGCGCAAGCTCATCGCGATTGATCCCCCTATTAACCCAAGTCCTATTACTGTTACCTTCATATTTGTTTAGGCATGAGCCTTTTCAACTTTTTCTTTGTGGACAAATTTTTCTATTCGGTCGTGGGCTTCTAATAATTTCTCTTCCGTTGCGCATAGAGAAATTCGAATGAATCTCTTTCCGGCATCTCCAAAAATAAACCCCGGTGTGATAAACACTTTTGTGCCATACAGGATTTCATCAATCCACTTTTCTACATCTTTAACTTTTTCAGGAGCCTTTGCCCAGACAAACAAACCTGACTGTCTTTCTGAATAGCTGCACCCTAGCAAACTAAGAACCTTTTGTGCTGCAGTTCTTCGCTTCTTATAAACGGCATTCAATTCCGTAAACCATGTATCCCCATTTTTCAGCGCTTCTACGGCTGCTTGTTGCAAGCCTAAAAACATTCCAGAATCCATATTACTCTTAACACGGAGTACAGCATCTACGTACTCTTTATTCCCTGCTACCCAACCAATGCGCCAACCCGCCATGTTATGCGACTTACTAAGTGAATTCAATTCTAAAGCAACTTCACTCGCTCCTTCAATAGAAAGAATGCTTAAGGGTGAGTCGTTTAAGATTAATGAATATGGATTGTCATTTACGATCAGGAAATTATTTTTACGAGCGAGGTCAACGAGTTCTTTCAATTCGGCACGGGACGCTATTCTACCCGTTGGCATGTGCGGAAAATTAACCCACATGATTTTGACCTTCGAAAGATCACGTTGCTTTAGCTCCTCAATATCAATTCCCCAATCCAATGATTCTTTCATTTGATACGTACTCACCTTCGCACCAACAAGTTTAGCAACAGAAGAATAGGTTGGATATCCGGGATCAGGAATCAGTACTTCGTCTCCTTCGTTTACAAAAGCCATGGCAATATGCATGATGCCTTCCTTCGATCCCATCAAAGGCAAAATTTCTGTTTCAATATCTAAGTCAACATTATAGGTAGTCTTATAAAATGACTGGATGCCCTTGCGCAAGGCTGGAATGCCCTTATAGTTCTGATATCCATGACTTGTCGTTTTTTGCGAGGTGGATATTAACGCTTCAATAGTCTCTGCAGAGGGTGAAAGATCAGGACTACCAATACCCAAATTAATTACAGGAAACTCAGGTGAATCCAACCCACGCACCTCAGCCAGTTTTTTACTGAAGTAGTACTCTTCCACATTGGCAATCCGGTTTGCTGTCTTAATCATAACTTCTGCTTTAACTACTTGTATTCCAATTTTGCTTTTTTGTATTCACCCAAAATATTCAAGTTCTTCACTTGCCTTAATACTTCTTTAATAGCAACATCATAACTTTTCCTTCTTTTCCATTCTACATCAATGTGAATAGAGTACTCACTTGGTTTTCCGATTATCGGAATAGATTGAATTTTAGAAAGATTGATACTATTCGTTTTAAAAGTCATCAGTGCATCCGCCAGGCTTCCCACTTCATTGGCTACTTCAAAACTCAACGAAGCTTTATTACTTTCTGTCGTTACTTTGATTTTTCTGGTTAAGATTAAAAATCTCGTAAAGTTCTTTTTATGCGTTTCAATTCGTTTCTCTAAAATATTTAATCCGAATTTTTTTGCAGCATACTCATTAGCAATAGCGGCAGTGGTTTTTAATTTTCCTTCCTTCACTTTGCGGGCCGATAAGGCAGTGTCATCGCTTTCCATAATTTGAACACCATTCAACTTGTGCAAGTAATCAGAGCACTGTCGAATAGCCATTGGGTGCGATTCAATATGCGTGAGTTCATTTAGTTTAACCCCAGGCATAGCTAGCAGGTGCATGTGAATAGGAAGATAAATTTCACCGATAATTGAAAAATGATATTCCTGTAACAGAAAGTAGTTTGGAAGAATACTTCCCGCGATTGAGTTCTCAATAGCCATCACCGCATAATCAGCTTCTCCTTTCTTTAGTGATTCGCATAAGCGATGAAATGAAAGACACTCAATAGTTTGAATAGGGTTCTTGAAAATAGGTGAGTGCAGCCACTTCATGAAAGCTGGTGGCTATTCCCTGGATTGCAATCTTTAACTTCTTCTTACTCATAATTTTCAAAACGGGTTCAAATAAAAAGTCCCCCGAAGGCGGGGGACTTTTTTGAGTTTCTTTGTTTTATTTTATTCAACAAACCGATTCTCTTTCAAGTCCCTCGCAGGATTGATAAAAGAAGTAAAAATAAAATCGGTTGCTGTTCATGTCTTGTTCAATAATGGATTCGAAGAAAAACTAAAAAATCCGCTTCTGCAAAAACTACTCAAACTTTTTTGTAAAATCTATTTATAACTAACCCTAGTTAGCCGTATTCGTGAAGACAACCTAGCAACATTCCGTTGACCCGCTGAATTGAATCCCCTATCTTTAAAGCAAAAATAGAAACGATGAAAAACCTTAAAATCCTGCTTGTTATTGGTTTGTTAGCAATGAACGCATGCTCAAAAACCGGGGAGCACGATCACGCTGGGCACGATGCTGTGACCGAGGAAAGCCCGAATCAGGCTCTTTACGATCAGGTAATGGATGTACACGATGAAGTAATGCCTCGCATGGATGACATCATGAAACTTAAGCGCGCGTTGCAGGAAAAGATAGCGAACACGCCAGACATGGTAGTTGAAAAGAAACAACAGATGGAGACAATGATCTCCCGCTTAGACTCAGCCAGCACCGCCATGATGAACTGGATGCATGAGTTTAACCCATTACCCGATTCGGTGGATCAAGAAAAGGCGCGCGAATATTTAGAATCGGAAATGGAGCGAATTCGAAAGGTGAAGAGTCTAATTACTGAAACGATTGAGAAGGCAAAAGAGGAAACAAGTAAAGATTAGTTCTGTCATCCCTATCATAAAAAAATCCCGGCTATTTCCGGGATTTTTTTTGACGTTTCGATGCATGATGATGAGGCAATTCATCCTTTGGCTTCTTGCCGGCCTTCTCTCTGTTCTTTTGCTCAAGGCGGATATTATATCTAATTGCTCGCCAGTACTCGCCCCCATAACCCACTAATATTTCTGAACCGGCAGGTATGTCTTTAGATGCCTCAATGTAGCATCGCTTCTTTTCGGTTACATACTCAGAATTGTTCTTCATTCCCTCAACACGCGCAATGCCTTTAGCATCATTCGCGTAATGAGCAACTCCCTTCTTGGTCTGCCAGGCATCGATGCAATATTGATTATTGAAGTGAAACACATAGCCATTGCGATCTTCAGCCATTGCTTCTACTTCTTTCCACGTTACAATCTTGCCTTTGTATTCAACTATACGTGTACCTTTTGGTATAAATACTTTTGTGAACAATCCTTTGCCAGCCCCTGGAAGGACTGACTTCTTAACAACAAGTTTCTTTTCTAATAGAGCCATAATTGGGTGCGAAGATAATCTAAATATTAATTGAAACAGGTTAAGATATTGTCATCACTCGCAAATGATGATTCATAAAAAAAGCACCTAACAGGTGCCATTTTTGAAAACAAACTTTAACTAATTTCTATACTTTGATCTCTACATCAACTCCACTTGGCAATTCAAGTTTCATCAACGCATCAACTGTTTTTGCACTGTTTGAGTAGATGTCTACCAAACGCTTATATGTGCACAATTGAAACTGCTCGCGTGATTTCTTGTTTACGTGTGGTGAACGTAGCACTGTAAATTTTTCCTTTTCTGTTGGAAGCGGAATGGGTCCGCTTACTACAGCACCTGTCGCCTTTACTGCGCGCACAATTTTTTCAGAAGACTTATCAACCAAATTATGGTCGTAAGACTTTAGCTTAATTCTGATTTTCTGATTCATAATCTAAACGTCTTTTAGATATTTATTTTGTGGCAACAGCGCCCTTTACTTCATCAATTACTTTATCGGCCAGGTTTTTAGGAACCGGTGCATAGTGTGCAAATGTCAAGGTTGCAGAAGCACGACCTGAAGTGATAGTTCTCAAATCAGTTACGTAACCAAACAACTCAGACAATGGAACGTCTGCTTTAATTACCTGAGCACCTCCACGAGTGTCCATTCCTTTCATAATTCCTCTCCTTCTGTTCAAGTCACCTGTTACAGAACCAGTGTACTCATCTGGAGAAATCACCTCTACACCCATGATTGGTTCAAGAAGTTGGGGACCGCATTTTCTTGCTGCTTCTTTAAACCCAATACGTGCTGCCAATTCAAATGAAAGTGAATCCGAATCCACATCATGGTATGATCCATGGAACAATCTTACTTTCATTGAGTCGATTGGATATCCGGCCAATGGACCGTTTACCATCGCTTGTTCAAATCCTTTCTGCACAGATGGAATAAATTCACGAGGAATTACACCACCCACAATGTCATTCACAAACTCAAGACCTGGTTTATCTTCAGGGCCTAATACACGTGGTCCCATTTCGAATACGATATCCGCAAACTTACCACGACCACCGGTCTGTTTCTTATATTCTTCTTTGTGTTCGACTGACTTAGTCAATGCTTCTTTATAAGCAACCTGAGGAGCACCTTGGTTAATCTCAACTTTGAATTCGCGTCTTAGGCGATCAATGATGATCTCCAAGTGCAATTCGCCCATACCACGTAAAATAACCTGACCAGTTTCCTGATCTGTATTTACGCGCAGGGTTGGATCTTCTTCTACCAATTTAGAAATAGCCATACCCAACTTATCGGCATCAGCTTGCTTCTTAGGCTCAATCGCATACCCAATAACTGGCTCAGGGAACACCATGGACTCTAACACAACCAGACGTTTCTCGTCACAAAGTGTATCGCCAGTCTTAATATCCTTGAAACCTACCACGGCACCAATATCTCCGGCCGGAAGTCTTTCAACTTGATTTTGCTTATTAGCATGCATTTGGAACACACGCGAAATTCTTTCCTTTTGTCCAGAACGTGTATTATGTATGTAAGAACCTGATTCCAACACACCTGAATAAGCACGAACAAAACATAGGCGACCAACAAATGGATCAGTTGCAATTTTGAATGCAAGACCTACAAATGGTTCATCAATGTTAGGACGAATTTCAACTTCTGCGTCAGTATCGGGATTAGTACCAATAATAACATCCTTATCCATGGGTGAAGGAAGAAGTTCCATCACATAATCCAACATGGTTTGAACACCCTTGTTCTTGAAATGATGAACCGCACACCATAGGAACAATCTTCATATCGATTGTAGCCTTGCGAAGTGCTGTTAAAATTTCACCTTCAGAAATTGAATTAGGATCTTCAAAGAATTTCTCGATTAGCGTTTCGTCATACTCAGCTACTGCTTCCAATAACTTTTCACGATACTCAGCAGCTTCCTCAACCATATCATCAGGAATAGGAACTTCGGTAAAGGTCATTCCTTTATCAGATTCGTTCCAAATGATACCGCGGTTGTTAATCAAGTCAACAACACCTTTAAAGTTTTCTTCGGCACCAATTGGTAACTGAAGGGCAACTGCCTTGCTGCCTAATTTTTCTTTCACCTGCTTACAAACACCTAAGAAGTCAGCACCCGAGCGATCCATTTTATTTACGAATCCAATACGGGCAACTTTGTAGTTGTCTGCTAAACGCCAGTTCGTTTCTGATTGTGGTTCAACACCATCAACCGAACTGAAAAGGAATACTAATCCATCCAATACACGAAGGGAGCGATTTACCTCAACGGTAAAATCCACGTGACCCGGTGTATCAATAATATTAACGTGATATTCGTTTTTACGATATTTCCAATGAACTGTAGTAGCAGCTGAAGTAATGGTGATACCACGCTCCTGCTCTTGCGCCATCCAGTCCATGGTTGCTGCACCTTCGTGCACTTCACCAATCTTATGGTTTACACCAGCATAATAAAGAATACGCTCTGTGGTAGTAGTTTTACCTGCATCAATGTGAGCAGCAATACCAATATTTCTGGTGTATCTTAAATCTCTTGCCATTTGGTATTAAAATCTGAAATGAGAAAATGCCTTGTTCGCCTCTGCCATCCGGTGTGTGTCATCTTTCTTTTTGATAGCAGCACCTTCTCCTTTTGAAGCAGCAATAATTTCTGCTGCTAACTTATCCATCATAGTCTTTTCTCCACGAGCACGTGAATAATCAATTAACCATTTGATGGTAAGGTTGACTTTACGCTCAGGTCGAATTTCAATCGGAACCTGAAAAGTTGCACCACCCACTCTACGGCTTTTTACTTCCACAGCTGGCATAACATTATTCATAGCGCGTTTCCACACTTCAAGACCTGGCTCACCACCTGCCTTTTTTTCAACTTGCTCAATGGCATCATAAAAAATGTTGTAAGCAACACTCTTCTTGCCTTCTTCCATCATGTAATTCACAAACTTGGTTACAAGCGTATCACCAAATTTTGGATCAGGAAGTAAATATCTTTTCTTGGGTTTCGACTTTCTCATAGCTCAACTTATTTTTTTCCTTTTGCAGGGGCACCTTTTGCAGCAGGAGCCGCAGCACCAGCTTTAGGTCTCTTAGCACCATATTTAGAACGGCTTTGTAGGCGACCGCTAACTCCTGAAGTATCTAACGCACCGCGAACGATGTGATAACGCACTCCCGGAAGGTCTTTTACCCTACCACCACGAATTAGCACAATAGAGTGCTCCTGAAGATTGTGGCCTTCTCCCGGAATATATGCATTCACCTCCTTTTGATTAGTAAGGCGAACACGAGCCACTTTACGCATGGCTGAATTTGGCTTTTTTGGAGTGGTTGTATACACACGAGTACACACACCTCTACGCTGTGGACATGAATCAAGGGCTGGAGATTTTGACTTAAACGTCAATTTCTTCCGTCCTTTTCTTACAAGTTGCTGAATGGTAGGCATTTATATTTTATTTATTAACCCTTCAAAAATAAGGACTGCAAAGGTATTTAAAGTAAAATAGGATACAAAACCTTGTTTAAAGAAATTTTGAATCCTAAACTCCCAAAAGTCTGAAATTAGCCTAGGCTTCACCAATTGTGCCTCCAAAATTCATTGGAAATTGAGGCGCTTCGTTGGTTTGTTTTATCGGACCAAAAGTAGCCTCATACTTACTGATATTATCCTTCAGGGCCGAAAGGAGTCTTTTAGCGTGCTCTGGCGTGATAATAACCCGAGCCTTAACCCGCGCTTTTGGAACTCCCGGCATTAGCCGAATAAAATCGACAACAAACTCGCTATTGGAGTGCGCAATCATTGCCAGATTAGAATAGATGCCTTCTGCTATTTCTTCAGATAATTCGATATTAATCTGATTTTGAGCGGGAGGGGTGTTTTTAGTTTCTGCCATGGTAAATTTAATTTTCGGTTAGCCAATAAAATCAATTAGCCAATGGATTTCCATCGGCTAATTGATCATTGGTAATTGACAATTCAATTAGTCTTGTAATTCCCTTTCTTTTGATTTGCGCTCAGGAGCTTCCACCAATCGTTGGTATTCTTCTTCTGAATTTACAATCATGTCGTTAAGTCTTCTCTGGCCAGTACCTGCAGGGATCAAATGTCCAACAATTACATTTTCTTTTAATCCCACCAACTGATCAGCCTTACCACGAATAGCAGCCTCACTCAATACTTTAGTAGTTTCCTGGAACGATGCTGCAGACAACCAGCTCTCTGTCTTCAAAGAAGCTTGTGTGATACCTTGCAACGTTGGTCTTGATACCGCTGAAAGCGCATCACGAACCTCAACCACTTTTTGATCCTTTCTCTTCAATGAAGAGTTTTCATCTCTCAACTCGCGAGGGCTAATGATTTGACCTACTTTGAATCGTTGAGAATCTCCTGGTTCCATAACAATCTTCTTGTCAAGAACTCGATCATTCTCCTCACGGAATTCAAACTTATCTACATATTCACCAGGCAAGAATGTTGTATCACCAGAATCAATGATCTCAACTTTCTGCATCATCTGACTTACGATACACTCAATGTGTTTATCGTTAATCTTAACACCCTGAAGACGGTATACTTCTTGAATTTCATTCACCAAGTACTCCTGCACTGCAGTTGGTCCTTTGATTGAAAGAATATCAGAAGGTGTAATAGCACCATCAGACAATGGCTGACCTGCTTTTACAAAGTCATTATCCTGCACAAGAATGTGCTTGGACAATGGCACTAGGTAACGCTTCTGAACACCATCTTTAGATTCGATAAAGATTTCGCGATTACCACGCTTGATACCACCATAGGTAACAACTCCATCAATTTCACTTACAACAGCCGGGTTAGATGGGTTACGCGCTTCGAATAATTCTGTTACACGTGGCAAACCTCCCGTGATATCACGAGACTTACCCATCGTACGAGGAATCTTAGCCAACACTTGTCCGGCTTTAATCTTCTCACCTTGATCAACTGCTAAGTGAGCACCTACAGGAATGTTATATCCTTTAGTCTCGTTCTTACCATTTACGATAATAGAAGGGTTTTTAGTCTTATCGCGAGTATCAGTAATTACTTTTTCACGGTGACCAGTTTGTTCATCTGATTCTTCTTTATAAGTAACACCTTCAATGATTGATTCAAATTCGATATCTCCATCATACTCTGATAAGATTACCGCATTGTATGGATCCCAGAAACAAAGTTCTTCACCTTTTTCAACTTTCTGTCCATCCTTCACTTTTAAGAATGCACCGTAAGGAACGTTATTAGTTATCATCACGCGCTTTTCAGAATCAAGAATTCTGATTTCACCTGTACGACCCATTACAACTTTCACCTTTACATCATCACGATCAGTGGTATCCACAGTTCTCACTGCTTCAAATTCAACTGTACCAGAGAACTTAGCTTTGATGTTGGCATCTACCGCAATGTTAGACGCTGTACCACCCACGTGGAAAGTACGAAGTGTAAGCTGTGTTCCCGGTTCACCAATAGACTGAGCAGCAATAACACCTACCGCTTCACCTGCTTGTACCATTTTACCGGTAGCCAGGTTTCGTGCCATAGCATTTTGCACAACCACCTACTTTAGTTTCGCAAGTAAGTACTGAACGAATTTCAACTTCCTCTATGCTGGTCTCTTCAATTCAGTTTAGCAACTTCATCAGTAATTTCTTCATTAGCTGCACAGATTAATTCTTCTGTCAACGGATCATAAATATCATGAACAGTTACACGACCAAGGATACGTTCAGACAAAGGCTCAACAATGTCTTCGTTATCTTTTAGTGCTGTAACTTTCAATCCACGAAGTGTTCCGCAATCTTCTTCAGTTACAACAAGATCCTGAGCCACGTCAACAAGTCTACGAGTTAAGTAACCTGCATCCGCAGTCTTCAACGCTGTATCGGCAAGACCTTTACGAGCACCGTGTGTAGAGATAAAGTACTCCAACACATCAAGTCCTTCTTTAAAGTTTGAAAGGATCGGGTTTTCAATGATCGAACCCACTGAACCTGCAAGGTTCTTCTGAGGCTTCGCCATCAAACCACGCATACCACCCAACTGACGAATCTGCTCCCGTGAACCACGAGCACCTGAGTGCATCATCATGTAGATCGAGTTGAATCCTTGCTGATCTTCTTCCAACTGCTTCATCAGCGTGTTGGTAAGCATCGTATTCGTACGAGTCCAAATATCAATTACCTGATTGTAACGTTCGTTATCAGTAATTAAACCCATCATGTAGTTGTTCCAAACTGAATCAACTTCTTTCTGAGCATCCTCCACTAATTTTTTCTTTTCAGCAGGAACTTTCACATCACCCAATCCCATTGACAAGCCACCTTTGTAGGCCATCTGGAATCCTAATTCCTTAATCTCATCAAGGAACTTAGCGGTCTTAGCTTGTCCTGCCAATTTATATACATCAGCAATAATGGT
This sequence comes from uncultured Cytophagales bacterium, assembly GCA_963787095.1. Classification (GTDB taxonomy): domain Bacteria; phylum Bacteroidota; class Bacteroidia; order Cytophagales; family Cyclobacteriaceae; genus ELB16-189. The sequence continues at coordinate 23,172 of CAWBCB010000046.1, forward strand.
TTGTAGTTTCTTCTTGGTTAAAAGTTCATCTACATAACCAACTTCTTCCGGCATTACCTGATTGAAAATAACACGACCAGTTACAGTCTCAATCATTTTCAATTCAAGTTGCTCATTCTTTTTATCGCGCACCTTCGCACGCACTTTAATAATAGCATGCTTTGAAAGCTTGCCTTCATTATAAGCAATAACTACTTCTTCAGCTGAATAGAAATCTCTTGCCTTCACCCAATTCTCCTTTTCTTCCTTTCGTCAGATAATAAAGTCCCAATACCATGTCCTGTGAAGGAACCGTAATAGGTGCTCCATTGGCAGGGTTCAAGAATGTTGTGTGATGAAAGCATCAACACAGAAGCTTCCAAGAATTGCTTCTTGTCCAAGTGGCACGTGAACAGCCATCTGGTCACCGTCAAAGTCAGCGTTGAACGCAGTACATACTAATGGGTGCAATTGAATCGCTTTTCCTTCAATCAATTTTGGTTGGAATGCCTGGATACCTAATCGGTGAAGTGTTGGAGCACGGTTCAAAAGAACAGGATGTCCTTTCAATACGTTTTCCAAAATATCCCAAACTACAGGATCTTTGCGATCAACAATTTTCTTCGCAGACTTTACAGTCTTCACAATTCCTCTTTCAATCAGCTTGCGAATAATAAATGGCTTGAATAATTCAGCTGCCATATCTTTTGGCAAACCGCACTCATGCAATTTCAATTCAGGACCTACCACAATTACTGAACGACCAGAGTAGTCAACACGCTTACCAAGTAAGTTCTGACGGAAACGTCCTTGCTTACCTTTCAACATATCACTCAATGATTTCAATGCACGGTTTCCATCGGAACGAACCGCATTTACTTTTCTTGAGTTATCAAACAATGAATCAACCGCTTCCTGAAGCATACGCTTCTCGTTACGAAGAATTACTTCAGGAGCTTTAATATCAATCAATCTCTTCAGACGGTTGTTACGGATAATAACACGTCTGTAAAGATCATTCAAATCTGAAGTAGCAAAACGACCACCATCCAATGGCACAAGTGGACGCAATTCTGGTGGAATTACTGGAACCATCTTAATGATCATCCACTCAGGTCTGTTTTCAACACGTGTATTTGCTTCACGGAAAGCTTCAACAACTTTCAAACGCTTCAAGGCTTCTGCCTTACGTTGCTGTGAAGTATCAGTAGCTGCCTGGTGACGTAACTCGTATGATAATTCATCCAACTTAACACGACTCAAAAGCATTTCTAATGAATCAGCACCCATCTTAGCGATGAATTTCTTAGGATCGTTATCATCCAACAATTGGTTCTCACGTGGTAATTTATCAACGATATCCAGATATTCTTCTTCAGTTAAGAAGTCGAGACGGTTAATACCATCTTCTTCTTTTACACCTGGTTGAATAACTACATAATCTTTCGTAGTAAATAATCTGATCAAGTTTCTTGGTAGGAAGACCTAACAAGTAACCGATTTTGTTTGGCAACGAACGGAAGTACCAGATGTGAGCAACAGGCACCACCAATTCGATGTGACCCATGCGCTCACGTCTAACTTTCTTTTCAGTTACTTCTACACCGCAACGGTCGCAGATAATTCCTTTGTAGCGAATACGCTTGTATTTTCCGCAATGACATTCCCAATCCTTAACAGGACCAAAAATCCGCTCGCAAAACAAACCACCCATTTCAGGCTTGTAGGTTCTGTAGTTGATGGTTTCCGGTTGTGTTACTTCACCATGCGAGCTTTCCAAAATTGATTCTGGAGAAGCAAGACTAATGGTGATTTTGGAGAAATCGTTGTTGATCTTTTTATTTTTTCTGAAAGACATGCTTGTTGAGTTTTCAGTTAACTAATTCTTTATAGTCTTAGTCGTTAGTTAGTCTTAGTACTGATGACTAAGGACTCAAGACTATGAACTATTAATCCATCGTAATCTCCAGAGCCAAGTCCTCTTAATTCATGTACCAAGTACATTGAACGATTCAGGGATATTTGGCTTCCTCATAGTTTCACCTTTAACAATTGATTCGTATGCTTTCGCTCTACCAATCACATCATCTGATTTAATGGTAAGGATTTCCTGAAGAATATGGGATGCACCGAATGCTTCAATCGCCCACACTTCCATCTCACCAAAACGCTGACCACCAAACTGAGCTTTACCACCCAATGGTTGTTGCGTAATAAGTGAATATGGTCCGATAGAACGAGCGTGCATCTTATCATCAACCAAGTGACCAAGTTTCAACATGTAGGCCATACCCACAGTAACTGGCTGATCGAACATCTGACCTGTTAATCCGTCATACAAATATGTACGTCCGAATTCAGGTAAGTTAGCTTCTTTCAATTCAGCTGATACTTGGTCAAGAGATGCACCATCAAAAATTGGTGTTGCATACTTTCTTCCCAATCTCTTACCAGCCCAAGCCAATACTGTTTCATAAATCTGACCCAAGTTCATACGAGATGGTACACCCAGTGGATTCAAACAGATATCAACAGGTGTTCCGTCTTCAAGGAATGGCATATCTTCTTCACGAACAATACGCGCTACAACACCCTTGTTTCCGTGGCGACCCGCCATCTTATCTCCCACTTTCAGTTTGCGCTTCTTAGCAATATATACTTTCGCTAATTGCACAATACCTGCTGGTAATTCATCTCCAACTTCTAAGGTGAAACGCTCACGTTTGAAGTCACCAGAAATTGAGTTTCTCTTATTGAGGTAGTTCTTCACCACTTCAGACACAAGATCATTTGTATGATCATCGGTTGTCCAGCTTTCCAAACTAATATCTGCAATCAAGTTTACTTCTTCTGGCACATTGTAATTGCTCTCATCACGATAGATGTTCTTATCAGGGAAAAGGTTATTCTCAATTACTTTACCGGAAAACTTAACGCCCTTGCTGATAAGTTCATCACCAAACTTGTGAGTAACCCCCTGACTTGTTTTGCCAGTAAGTAGTGTGGTGAGCTTCTTAATCATGTCGGTTCTCAAATCGCCCAAATTCTTGCTGTAGCGATTCTTAAGTGCATCCAACTCTTTCTTAGACTTAGTGCGAATATCCTTATCGCGCTTAGGTCTTGAGAATAGTTTTGTTTCAATAACAACACCTTTCAATGATGGAGGTGCCTTCATAGAAGCATCCTTCACATCACCGGCCTTGTCACCGAAGATCGCTCTCAAAAGTTTTTCTTCCGGAGTAGGATCAGTTTCTCCTTTAGGAGTGATCTTACCAATAAGAATATCTCCTTCTTTTACTTCTGCTCCAATGCGGATGATACCATTTTCATCAAGATGCTTAACAGCTTCTTCACTTACGTTTGGTATTTCAGAGGTTAACTCTTCTTCACCACGTTTGGTATCACGAACTTCTAATTCAAATTCTTCAACGTGAATAGACGTGTAAACATCTTCGCGCACAACGCGCTCAGAAATTACAATCGCATCT
>CAWBCB010000047.1:0-11155 GCA_963787095.1 uncultured Cytophagales bacterium
ATGAGAGGATTCGAACCTCCGGCCTCCACGTCCCTAACGTGATGCGCTAACCGGGCTGCGCTACATCTCGAAAATCTACCTTTATCCTTAAATCTTGTGATGCGCTAATCCCGCCAAAAGCGGGACGCTACATCTCGGTAATAAATTTCCTGCCTCAAGCTTCACCCGGTAAACCAGGCCGCCTGACTTCCGAAGTGCAACGTAGGAAGTCGCTACATCTCGAAAAAATTCTATCATTCAAAACTAAAACCGTTGTTTCAATTTCGAGGTTGCAATAATAATAAATTTTTAGAATCTACTTTTTCTTCTGCTTGATATCCCTAATAAATTTTGCCCAATTAAATGGATTTAAGAAGGGATTTGTGCGTGGCTGAAATTTATCAGCTGCTGAGGTGGACCATTGATCCATATAGTATCGATAATTGGCTGCGCCATCCATAGGTGTGGTCTTTAACATCAAAGCCATCAATTCGGCATTCAGGTTTTTTTGATCAATTCCATTATCAAACGGAATGTTGAGTGCCAGCACGGCTTCTTTGAAAACTTCTTCTGTAGGGAATGGCATAATCTGAACTTCACGCAAGTAGGTTACATCCGAAACCATTTCCACAATGATGGTCAAATTGTCGTTGGCTCCCTTTGGTACAATATAGTATTGGCGGTTATAACCAATTGAGCTTATTACAATGCTGTCTCCTTCCAACACGGGCATTGAAAAGAAACCAGCCGGACTCGTACTTGTTCCCCGTCCTGCTTTGGGCACATATACGTGAACTCCGGGCAGCACATTTACACTGTCGCTCACAAAACCCGAAAGCTGAATAATCCTTCTTGTACTTTGCGCTTGCCCGATGGATACCGAACCTACAAAAGCAACGAAAACACACAGAACAAAGCCAATTGATCTCACACTACATTCGTTAAGTTTTCAAAGATAGAGATTCGAGTGATTTTACCCTAATACCCACGGACTTCCTCCACCAATGGTTTTTCTTATCTTCGCAACTGTACGATGATCACGACAGAGATTTTGTTTTATGCGATTAAAGCATTTTAATATTGATTTAGGGGCTCAAATTTTTCTCGCGTGTTCGGATACCTCCCGCCTGCGGATATTAAACCTGATTTTGACCAACGGTGAAATGTGCATCAGCGATCTGGAACATATTTTGGAGTTTACTCAAACCAAAACCTCACGTCATTTGCTGTACTTAAAAAATTCCGGTATTCTTACTTCCCGTAAAATAAACCAATGGGTTTTTTATCAGCTCAAAGAAGAAGTGTTCGATATCACACGTCAAATATTTCAATTTCTTAGTCGCGATGCGATCCTTCAAAAAGATCAACAGGTTTTTCAAACGATGTATAGCAACCGCGAACTATCGCTCAACAAACTTAAGATTAAGCCTATCAATCAACATTCATGAAATATCGTCATATTCTATTTGATCTCGATCACACCCTTTGGGACTACGAAACAAATTCATCCGAAACATTACAAGAACTTTTTATTCAACATAAACTGGATCAGTTAGGAGTTTCTTCCTTTCCGGATTTCATGAAGACATTTGTTTCAGTGAATACCAATCTGTGGACTCAATACGATCTGGGGAAAATCCATCGCGATGTAATTCGCAATGATCGGTTTCATATAATTATGCGTGAATTTGGAATCGATAATTATGATTTCTCTTTAAAGTTTTCTGATGAGTATATTGATCGATCTCCAAAGAAGGGTGCGTTGATGCCAAATGCGAAAGAGATTTTAGAATACCTGCACCCAAAATATCCCATGGTGATTGTTACTAATGGGTTTGATGAAATCCAATCTGTAAAAATGGAATCGGCAGGCATCACATCCTATTTTAAAAGTGTTGTCACTTCGGCACGAGCCGGTTATAAAAAACCTTCGAAAGAAATTTTTGATTTTGCGTTGGCGGAAAGTGGTTTTAATTCGCACGACACGCTGATGATTGGCGATAATTTACTGACTGATATAGGCGGTGCACGTAACGCCATGCTCGACACAGTCTATTACAATCCAAATAAAATCGCCCATCAGGAAAAAACAGAATATGAAATTAATGACTTGAAAGAGTTGTTGAATATTCTTTAAATCCCCGTCATAATAGAGTAATTTTGCAACTGATGTTACTGCTTCGTGCCTTCTTAGTGACTTCGCATCTTTGTGGTTAAAGAAATAGCATTGAACCACAAAGGCACTGAGACACAAAGTTTCACGAAGTAAATCTATTTATAGCAGCATCAATTTAATAACTCAAATTCACTTTTCATTTAAAATTAATCCTCAACACTATGTCAACCGGATTCTTCAAAATTCCCACCCCAATAAACGAACCCATTTTATCATACGCACCTGGAAGCAAAGAACGGGCGGCTATAAAAAAAGCATTAGCAGAGGCACGAGCAACGGTGTTGGATATTCCCATGTACATTGGTGCTGAAGAAGTTCGCACAGAAAATAAAAAAACACTTTCACCGCCCCACGATCATAAGCATGTTCTGGCGCATTATCACATGGGCGACAAAAGTCATGTCGAGCAAGCGATTAATGCTGCATTGGCTGCGAAGGAATTATGGGCAAACCTAAGTTGGGAAAACAGAGCGAGTATCTTTTTAAAAGCGGCTGATCTGTTAGCGGGCCCATATAGAAGCAAAATAAATGCGGCCACCATGTTGGGTCAATCTAAAAATGCTTTTCAGGCAGAGATTGATTCGGCTTGCGAGTTGATTGACTTTATCCGTTTCAATGTTCATTTCATGGGTGAGATTTATAGTGAACAACCTATTTCATCACCGGGTGTTTGGAATCGACTTGAGTACCGACCGTTGGAAGGATTTGTATTTGCATTAACCCCGTTCAACTTTACAGCGATTGCAGGCAACTTGCCTACCAGTGCAGCCATGATGGGCAACACCGTAGTTTGGAAACCAGCCAACACACAAATCTATGCAGCGAATGTAATTATGCAGGTGTTGAAAGAAGCCGGCTTACCGGATGGCGTTATCAATTTGGTATATGCAAATGGACCTGATGCCGGAGATGTTATTTTTAATCACCGCGATTTTGCAGGCATTCACTTTACAGGAAGCACCGGAGTATTTCAAAATATTTGGAAGACGATTGGAAACAACATTCATAAGTTCAGAACTTATCCGCGCATTGTAGGTGAAACCGGTGGAAAAGATTTCATCATGGTGCACAAGAGTGCCAATGCAAAAGAAGTTTCTACTGCTATGGCGCGAGGAGCCTTTGAATACCAGGGACAAAAGTGTTCGGCTGCTTCACGATGCTACATTCCTTCCAACCTTTGGGATGATGTGAAAAAATACCTGGTCGAAGATTTGAAAAGCTTTAAAATGGGGCCCACCGAAGATTTAGGAAATTATATCAACGCGGTGATTGATGAAAAAGCATTCGACTCTATTACAAGCTATATAGACAAAGCAAAGGCAAATCCAATGAATGAGATTATTGCTGGTGGCAAGTATGATAAATCGAAAGGATATTTTGTTGAGCCCACCGTTATCCTTACCAAGGATCCATCTTCCATTACTATGTGTGAAGAAATTTTTGGACCTGTGCTTACCGTGTATGTGTATCATTCTGAAAACTTTGAACAAACATTAGAGTTAGTGGACAGTACTTCGCCCTATGCCCTTACGGGATCTATCCTTTCCAAAGATCGCTATGCGGTTGAACTGGCAACCAAAAAATTAGTAAACGCAGCGGGTAACTTTTACATCAATGATAAACCAACCGGTGCCGTAGTGGGGCAACAACCTTTTGGTGGTGCACGTGGATCGGGTACCAATGATAAGGCTGGAGCCAAAGCAAACTTAATGCGTTGGGTTTCTATGCGAACAATTAAAGAGACCTTTGTTACACCCGTTGATTATAGATATCCTTTTTTGGAGAAGGAGTAATTGAAGCTATTTATTTATTATCTTATGTGTGCTTTGTGATATCCCGTCTTTTATTTTAACAATATAAATGGATGGAGGAACTGAGAAACTGAGACGAATTAAGGTGGGGCTTATTTTTTCAAAAGAAAAATCAATTTTGTTACCGAGAAAATTGTACACCTCAATAGAGGTTGACTCAATATGTTTGCTCGAGTTCACATAAAAATATCCTTCGCTTAAAGTTGGATAAACTGAAATATTTGATTTTTGATCAATTATATCGGTTGACGTAATCAGGTCAAAGTCAATTGGAATTGTTCCCGATAATGGATTTAACCCATTTATTTCATTAAAGGAGCTGAATAGATTCTTAAAATCAGATCCATCAAGTTTCATCTTAAAAATAGAACCTTGACCTGATTGAGTGCCATATAATTCATTATTTGCTATCTCTAAATTTCCATAAAATGCCGCACTGAAATTGCCAAAAGTGTGCAAATTTTTAAAATCAGTTCCATCAGCCTTAAGTCTGTAAATAGAATTACCATTCGCTGCCAAACCAAAAAGGAAGCCATTGTCATAAATTAGGCCACCTGAAGGGCCATTATTTAGATAACTATCAAAATTCGAAAGAATTTTAAGACCCGTTCCATCACGATTAATTTTGAAAACTGTTCCCTTATTAGCCGAACCACCAAAGTAAGTTGTTCCAAATAAACCATCCGCTAGGGCAATTAGACCAGACCCACCACCTCCGGTTGTTGCTGGATCTAAATCAAGAAGTTTTACAAATTCACCATTTGTCTTATTTACTTTAAAAACTGTTCCACTGGAGATTCCATACATATAATCCTCATAAAACGAAAACTCGTCAGTGATGTCAAGTCCTTTGCTGTTATCCAAATCAACAACTTTGCTATATCCACTTGATTTATCAAACTTGAAAATAACACCGGCATTAGTTGATCCACCGCCTCCGGTGGCACCCCATAACGTCCCATTTGCATCAATAGAAACGGCTGTAGGTCTACAGCCGAGGCTTGATTCAAAAGTATATATTTTCGAATACTGATAATTACTCAAGTCGATTTGATATAAGACTCCACATCCCTTTCCACCAAATTTTGTTAAGCCATAAACATGAGTGTCGCCTTTTGCAAGATTACCAATTGGATAAAACTCCTTACCGTCTGGGTTAAATTGATAAAGTATTGAAAAACCAGCGACCGAAAACTTATAGATTACGCCACTATCATTATTACCTCCCATGAAAGTTGTCCCATAAAAATTATCAGAATTAGCATCTTTTATAAATTGATTCCAGGAGGTGGCTGCACCACTCCCTAAAAACAAGTGCTCTTTTTGAAACCCTGAGCCATCTGGTCTAATCTTAAAAATGAAACCCTTATCAGATTGAGATTGATTAGTTACAACACCATTCAAAAAGCCTTGACTATCTAATTGAGGGGCCCCCTTGGTTAGGAAAAAATCTCCAGCCATAATCTTTGAGAACCCTGACCCATTCGGGTTTATTTTATATAAATAATTAGAGTTATAACCGTATAAAGTGCTGGCATCTCCGCTTAATAATTGGCTATTAGCGAACCCCTCTGAAGGAAAATTAAACAACAAAGTAAAATTACCTTCCAAATCAATTTTATAGAAAGTGCCTGAGCCTCCTGTTCCACCATTCCTAGTAACACCGTAAAGAAAGCCATCAGAATGCTCTGTAAGTCCTGCTAATGGATTTGACCCATCTATGGACTGCAATGTAAACGAATGGATAGTTTCAAAGTTAGAGCCGTCTTTATCAATTCGATATATTTTGCCCCCTCCATCTGTTGGAGTTCTGTATGTGACTCCATATAGCTTTCCATTCGAAGACACCTCAAGCAGGCTACCCATTGGCTCAATACCAGAGTTCGCATCAAAATCCTTGAGTTTTGTAAAGCCAGAACCATCTTGGTTTAATTTAAAAATGACTCCTCCATTAGCACTACCTCCCTTCTCTGTTACACCGTATAGCTTTCCATCGCTTCCAATAATTAATGTTCCGCTGTATGGATTGGCTCCATTTATTTTATCAAAGCTTTTAATTATAGAGAAGTTTGTACCGTCATTCTTCACCTTAAAAATAGTCCCATAATTAAAATCACCTCCATTACCTGAAAGACCAAATAAAAAATTATTATCACCAAGTACTAGTTCACCTGATCCAGGTGTTGTAGGGGTTTCAAAGTCCTTTATTTTCAAAAAATTATCTCCTTTCCAATCCACCGAATAAACAACTCCTGAATTTTTATTACCTCCAGAAGAAGTAACACCCACTAATTTTTGCCCATCAACCGCGAAGGGAATTATAATAAGTGAAAAGAAACAGATTATTGATCTCATAATAAAGAAGAGTTATTACTGTAAATTTATCAAAATCTTATTCTCACCCGATTTTAATTCTACCACTTTTCCATTCCACTCCAGCCTACCAGTAATTGAAGCAGGTAACGTCACGGTTCCTGTTAATTGATTTCCATTCTTTTTGAAATCAACACTCAAGTCGCCAGCCCAATGTGGAATGTTTCCTTTTACACGTTCAAGTTTTTGAAGTTGGGGACGGATCAACACTTTTTTGAATCCGGGAGTTTGTGGTTGTATTCCCGCAAAGGTGGCCAGCATTTCAAAATCAGGACTCGCACTCCACGCATGGCATTCACTGCGGTCTACTCCTTCCGGGAAAGTGGAGAGCCCCAATGTCAGTAGGTCTTTCCATTTGTCAAGCAATGTCATGTATAAATCGCCAGACTGAGCCAGATTCATGGCACGACCTAAATAAAAATCGAAGTACAATGTGGTAGGTGTTAAGTTTTTTGTTTCCACAATTCGCTTAACAAAATCATGTTGTTCTTCTTTGGGAACAATGCCACACAACACGGCCATAATGTTACTGTGCATGCTAAAATGTTTTTTATCGGGTGTGTCGGCATACAATTGCAGATTAGTATCCCAACATTGCTTCTTCACACCTGCTTTCAACTGCTGACTCCGCAGCGAATATTTCTGCGCAAGCTCGGGCTGATTGTAATAGCCATACATTTCAGCAGCAAGACTGAGTGTGTACGCATAGAAAAGCGAATTGGTAGTTAGTCGTTTGAAGAAACTTTCTTCTATAATTTTATGGGTAGGAAATGAGTGGTCAAAGAAATCCCAATAGGGTTGTTCGCTCATCATGTTATCGGGCGTCATGTATTGTTCAAAATGATCGAACACCCGTTGCATTCCCGGAAGGAATGATTTTACAAATTCAGGATCGTTGCGATACATAAAGTAATCATGCACCATCGTTATCCACACCAACGAATAATTAGGAATGTATTGTGGCAATGATGAAGGGTACCGACTGTAGGTAAGTCCATCATACGTAAGTGATCCATGAAATTGTTCCAGTGCATTTTTTGCTAACCGATCATCGCCCGAAACATAATAAGAAACCAACGCCTGAATGCGCGTGTCCCCTACATATTGCAAGCGCTCCCAATACGGGCAATCCATATAGGTTTCATAAGCACACAGTCGTGCGGTATGCCAACCAATATCAAATACTTTTGATAACGATGGATCACTTGATGAAAAAGAAGCATTCTTCTCAAAAGGATAGGCAGTAAACCAACTTCCAAATTTCTCAATGGTTAGTAGATCTGCTCCCGTTGTGATATCCAGCTGCACATATCGAAAGTTGCGATACGTAAACGTTGAGAAATTTCTGTTCTTACTTCCATCCGGTAAAAAAATATCATACACTCCATGAATCGATTTACCTTGTATCGAATCGCGATTTCCTTTTTTCTTAATGTCTTCATACAGCGCCTCTGCATACGTTACTTTGATTTGACTTTGCTTTCCACCTGAGACAACCAATTCAGGAAATGCAGAAGTAAGAGTTTGTTGATCGATCAAAATAGAAGAAGTTGTTCCCGCAGGAATTGTAATCGGAAATGTAGTTGGTTGCTTATTCAAACCTGAACTTCTCCTAATTGTTCCGCTCTTTTGATACGTTCGCTCCATCAATGGAATTGATCTTGGCACTAGCTCCCAGGTTGCATCGCCATAGCCAACTACTCCAAATGGAGCTCCCGTTTCAGAAGGATTCACTGTTTTCCAATTTAAATCATTATAGTTAATTGTTTCCCAGTCCCAGGGAAACTTTGAGGCGTCAACTCTCTCTAACGGACCCGCTGCATAGTATTGATAAAAAAGATTGGGATCGCCCGGTTTAAAAATTAACGGTGAGATCGATTCATCCGTCAAATACTTCCAGCTTTTATCTGTATTGACAACTGAAGAAAGAGAATCATCACCTTGCATAATCATAGCTGTTCGCTTGCCCATCATATACACCGGAGCGGCTTCCGCAAAATTTACAACCTGAACTGCGAGCACATTTTTTCCTTCCTTCAACAAAGGTGCAATATTCAACGACTCGAATCGCCAATGGCGCGCGTCACTTATCTGCGGACCATCCGTTACATACGTTCCATTTACAAAAAACCGATATCGGTTATCAGCCGAGAGATGAATTACAAACTCATGAGGTTTTGATTTTAATTCAAACGATTTTCTGAAATGATACACTCCGTATTGATGGCCTCCTTCTGCTGGCCCCACCCACCGTGCTTGCCAGCGATCATTAACAATATGATTTGATGGAGTAACCAGATGTTGACCTAAACCAACGAATGGTAAGCATAGTAAGAAGAGTATTCGGATCATGATAGAAAGATAAATAAAAAAGGCGTCCGACCATATAGTGAGTCAAGACGCCTGAATTATTGATTTAAAGTTTGCAGTAACAATTGCCAACAGTAGGCAGTTCATGCCGAATGCATTCTGCAAACTGCACTTCAATTTTTTACACAATCAACTGTAATCAATGCTATTATCAACAACTTGTTCCCCATACCACTTAATGTTGCGCGAGAAGTACATTAACAATCCAACAATCAGGAATAAACCAACACTTCCGATAAGTAATGAGAAATCCTGCGCCTGAATAATTACGAAAATGAACGCGTAAAAACTGGTCATCAAGAAAGTGAATAAGAAGATAATTGATTTCTGTTTTAGAAAACTTGCTGAATACATACTCACCAGTAAAATAGTAGCAAGAGATGCAATCGCGTAAGCAATATTATACCCAACCTGTTCGGAGAGCGATAGCAACAAGGTGTAATAAATAATCAATGCCACTCCTACTAAAATATACTGAAAGGGATGAATTCGGATTTTAGTTGTTATCTCAACCAAAAATAAAGCGGTGAAAGCCAAAATGATTATCAGCACGCCATACTTTGCCGTGCGCGTGCTCTTTTGATATTGATCGGCAGGAATTAAAAGTCGCAAACCAAATTCTGAACCACTCAATGATTGTTCTTCATCAATCCACTTTTGAGAAAACGGACGATTAAAAGAAAGCACTTTCCAGGTAGCTGAGAAACCCTCCTCATTAACTGTGCGATCGGAAGGCAAAAGTTTCCCCTCAAAACTTGGTGAGGGCCAGGCACCTGTAGAGGACACTTCTGTGGATTTTCCTGCCGGAACGAAGTAAAGACTCTCACTGCCTTTTAAACTTAACGTAATCGAATAGTCTGTAACAATATCAGCACGGGTTGTCCAACCAAGTGGAGTTACAATTCCACTTACCAAATTTGTACGAGTGCGAGCGGTTACTTCACCATTGTACTCTGCTTGTACATAGTTTTGTTGATTGATGTTTAAGCCAATATCACTTGCCGGCTCCGACACTAATTTCTTACTTCCATTTTGGATGATCGGGTTTTCACTAATTCCTCTCAAGTCAGAGATTGCATTAATCAACATCGCTTCCTTCCAATGCACTTGTTCGTCAGGAATATTCCAGCTTGAAAAATCGGGGGCGTTAAAAGAAGCATCCATCGCGATGTCACTTTCATACACGGCCACATCAAAAATACCCCGGTGCAACACTTGTGGCTTCACTTTACTCTTCACGTTGTAAGTCTCCGGTAAAAAATATGCTTTGTGAACTGTCTCTTTTAGTTCTTCAATTTGCTTTCCGTCATTCCAGCGTTTTATTTTTTCAATTTTGGTGAAAGGTATCATAAGCACCGGACCCGATAGCGTTTGGTCGCCCGACCATTTTTCGGAGACTTCGTTGAATCACTTCTTGCGCACGTCCTTGTCTTTCGCGAATTAAGCTCTCGATCCACGATGCCGGAATCAGTAAAATGAGAATTAAGAAACCAATTGAAAATAGTTTTACCATGATGGATTCGGTTATCCATTGGTTAAATCGCTCGAAGAGATTGGGGGTTGTTTCCATGTGTATTTAGTTTTATTAAAAGTACTTTGTATTTAAAAGTTAATGAGTAAATTTTTTTACTTGCGCTGTTGCTTGATTAATTCTTCTAACGCATCAAGGTGTTTCTTAAATGCAGTGCGCCCCCGCTCCGTTACTTTATAGCGGGTGTTGGGTTTTCGCTCAATAAATGATTTGCTGATGGAAATATATTTTTCACGCTCCAACGCTTTTAGGTGCGTGGCCAGATTACCATCTGTTACATCCAGTAATTCTTTCAGCGCATTGAAGTCAAACGAATCGTTAGCCACCAACACAGAAATAATCTGCAGGCGCACCCGATGCTCCATCACTTTATCCAAATTTTCAAATGGATTTTTCATCGATCGTACTTCTTAAACATCAATGCACCATAAATAATGTGAAGTACGCCAAAACCAATCGACCAAAAAATTAATCCAAATCCAGGCAAAGCAACTGAGATAAGTCCAAGTACAATTTCTGAATACCCTAAATATCTAAATTCATCAAACAAATTTGGACTGGCGTTTATTAACCCCAATCCATAAAAAATTAAACAAGCCGGAGCTGCTACCCCGTAGTGTCCATAATACAGAAGAAAGAGAATGAAGATGCCGCCTGTTGCTAAAGGCACTATCAGATTGATGAACAAGTTTTTTACTGGCCGAATCCCAAATCTTAGCGCCTAATTTTGTGGCTTTGTTCGCAGCTAAAAAATAACCTGTACCTAACGAAGCAATCAACACAATAAGAGCAATCACAAGCAATTTCATAATGATGGAATCATCCTGAAGAGATTCTTGTCGATACGCTATTGGCGACAATGGAAATTGAACCATCGTGTAGGCCACGGCCGCTCCTATCAAGGCATAACATCCG
>CAWBCB010000048.1:0-9117 GCA_963787095.1 uncultured Cytophagales bacterium
CCTCGTCAACGGCCCGAGCAAATGCTGGCCAGGCCAGCAAGCGCGCCCGGTAGGCCCGCAACACAGGAAACTTCTCCGCAATGGGATGCACCCAATCGGCGTAGAACAGCGACGGCGCGGCTGCGCAGTCCGCCAGGCTCAAGTGTTCACCAGCGGCCCAGGTTCGCCCGTCCAGCCTTTGTTCCAGCCATGCATACGCCAGGTCCAGTTCTCGCGCCGCTTCGCCCATGGCGGCTTCCTTGCCAGCCGGGTCTGACTTCAGCGCGGCGAAGACGGGCTTCTGCATGGGCGTCATCACGTCGTTGTCGAAAAAACGGTCCAGGAAGCGAACCTCCAGGGCCTCGACCGGGTCATCCGGCAGCCAGCGCACGCGGCCGCCGTGGCGCAGCATAGGGTCTCGATGATGATCGTCGACTCGACAACGGTGCGCCCTTCGTCCACGTACCCTCCGGCAGAAGATTGATCGGCAAGAAGCCGTGTTGTTTGAACAACTTTTTGCAATTGATCGATAAGCTCAATATAAATTATATGGCTGAGTGGGGACGGTTCATGCAGTGGCCCAGCCACCAGATATGCCTTTAACCAAATTGTTTCACCCGATGAATAATAGGGTCTATCCAAATGAACATAAATTTTTTCCTGAGGACGTTCTTCGAGGTACTTTTTGTAACTAAAAAGAATTTTATCTAAGGGTGATTCCCAGGCAAATGCTAACAAGAAGGTTGATCCAATTAGGATACTGCTTAGTTTTCTCTTCATAGAGATTAAAGATAAATCGACATAGACGATTTTTTCAAACCTTATTAGCCAACTGTCCACAAGCCGCATCAATATCTTTACCCCGACTTTTGCGAATGCGGGTGGTAATGCCGTTTTTCTCCAGCAGATCCATATACATAGTTAATGTGCTATCGGTTGCTTGTTGAAATTCTCCATCATCGATTGGGTTGTATTCAATCAGGTTTACTTTGGAAGGTACCAGTTTACAAAACCTAAGTAATGCCTCTGCATCCTCCAGTGTGTCATTGATGCCTTTCCATACAACATATTCGTACGTAACTTTATTTTTTGTCTTTTGATACCAATAGATTAATGCTTCGCCCAACTCTTCGAGCGAATTAGTATCATTAATCGGCATGATAGAAGATCTTGTTTTATTGATTGCCGAATGAAGTGATACGGCCAAATTAAATTTCACCTGATCATCGGCCATTTTCTTAATCATTTTAGCAACCCCAACCGTAGAAACCGTGATTCTGCGGCTCGCCATGTTAAGTCCTTTTTGCGCAGTAATCTTTTCAATAGCGGCAGTTACATTAGCGTAATTGAGCAATGGTTCACCCATACCCATAAACACAATGTTGGTTAGTGGCCTTCCAAAAAATACTTCGGCTTGTTCTTTAATGGCTACCACTTGATCATAGATTTCATCGGGGCTTAAGTTGCGCTGTCTCTTTAGGCGAGCAGTTGCACAAAATTTACAAGCCAGACTGCACCCCACTTGTGACGAAACGCAAGCAGTAATTCTTTTTTCAGTTGGAATTAAAACAGACTCCACAATCATCCCATCATGAAGCGTAACAGCATTTTTTATTGTGCCATCGGCACTGCGCTGCATGTTATCCACTTTAATATGATTGATCACAAAGTGCTTCTTTAACATGTCGCGGGTTTCCAGCGAGATGTTGGTCATTTGATCCATGCTCTTCGCAGATTTCATCCACAACCACTCGTACACCTGCTGAGCCCGAAAAGGCTTTTCACCCTGCGAAACGAAAAACTCTTTTAACTCATCGAGTTTTAGTTTGCGAATATCCCTTTTAGTAATTACCCCTTCACTCATTATTCAACTCGCGTATAAGTTTTGACTTCACATTCCTTTAATGCGTTGTGATAGCGCAGGGTGGTTGTCGAAAGTTCATCAATGATAAATCGCTGGGTAGCCATTCCTGATTTCTTATCTAGTAATTGGAGTTCCTGATCGGTAAGGCGATAATCAAATTTATTCACATCACTTCCTTTCTTTTTTCCCTGGGTAAAAATACCCTCTTCTCCAGTGCCTTTTTTACTAAAGCTTATCATTCGTACCACTGATTGCCTGGAGGCACCCATACCATCCTTCAGCTCAATTTCTGTGTCACTTTCTTCCATGTTACTTTGAAAGCAAGTTTTCTCATCAATAAGTTGCCAATTACCCACCAAGGACTGGCCTTGAGATAAATAACTTAGCAAAAGGATGCACGCAGAGGTTAAGACCAGTTTCATAATTTCAATTTTTGTTGGAAGTCATTTACCTACCATATCCTATGCCAAAATTACATTTATTTTTGCGCTGCATTTGGAGATAGTTTAAAATGAGCGAGAAGTTAGTGAATATAGCCCTGACCTCCAGTTTCAAAAAACACATGCACTAACTTTAATTCATTCCATCCAAAGTCTTTGAGTTTCGTAATTAATCCCCGTAATTTTCGCTTTCACTAAACATATCTATGGAAAAAAGTAATGCCATTATTATTACCGCAGGCTATCTGGATAGCAACAGCGGAAAAACAGCACATGGATTGATTCGCGGCACGGATCGCTACAATATCATTGGAGTAATCGATCCCAAACATGGAGGCAAAGATGCCGGGGAGGTGTTGGATGGTAAAAAACGTAACATTCCAGTGTATGCTACTATTGATGAGTTTGCAAAAACATCGAAGCAGGTTGCTACATATTGCATTATTGGTGTAGCCACAAAAGGTGGAGTTATTCCAGATTCACTCCGAGCAATACTAAAGGATGGATTAGTACATGGCTATAGTTTAGTAAATGGCCTGCACGAATATATTTCTGACATTCCGGAGTTGGCCGATTTTGCCCGTTCCCGGGGATTGGAAATTATTGACGTTCGTAAACCCAAAAAATTTAAAGACCTTCATTTCTGGTCAGGAAAAATAAAGAATGTGCATTGCCCAAAGATTGCAGTACTGGGTACCGACTGTGCTTTAGGAAAAAGAACCACCACCCGTTTTTTAACTGAAGCCATGCGCAAAGCAGGTTTTAGAGCCGAAATGATTTATACCGGGCAAACCGGTTGGATGCAAGGCGCTAAATATGGGTTTGTGTTTGATAGCACGCTCAATGATTTTATTTCGGGCGAAATGGAGCATGCTATTGTTCAATGCTGGGAAGAAGCTAAGCCTGATATTATTTTTATTGAGGGTCAATCTTCGTTAAGAAATCCAAGTGGTCCGGCTGGGGCCGAATGGATTGTTTCGGCAGATGCTAATGCAGCCGTTATTCAACATAACCCGGCACGCAAGCAATACAAAGACATGGAATATTATCCGGCTTATATTCCTGAGATTAAGGATGAGATTGCTTTGATAAAAATTTATGGTGCGCCAACCGTTGCTATCACGGTTAATACAGCAAAAATGACTGAACAAGATGCGCGCGATTATGCAGCACAAAAAGAACAAGAACTTGGTATTCCAGTGATTCTACCCTTGGAAGATGGGGTGGATCGCTTAGTGGCCGTTTTTAAAGATATGATTGACAAATCGATCGCTCAGGTGTAATTAATTAGAATACTAATAAAAGTGAATTGAATGAAAATAAAATCCATTAAAGTCTGGTCAGCTGACCTTGTAAACACAAAGCCTTACACCATTGCTTTCAAAACGGTTGACGAAGTGCTTAATGCTTTTGTTGAGATTACCCTAGACAATGGAGTGAAGGGAATTGGTGCGGCTAATCCAAGCGAATATGTTACTGGCGAGAATTTCCAGCAATGTGAACAGGCTCTTCAGGAAAAGAACCTTCAGTTTTTAATAGGGCGTGATATCAATGAGATTCATCAGCTGACTTTTGAAGTATGGCAGAAGTTGCCAAAAAACCCTGCCGCTCGCGCTGCACTTGACATTGCTTTATATGATGTGTTTACTAAACATTTAAATGTTCCGTTAGTCAAATATCTCGGACAAAAGATTCACTCGCTTCCCACTTCTAATACCATTGGTATTAAAAATGTTGAAGAAACGTTGAAAGAAGCCGCTGAATATGGTGAACGAGGCTTTACAGTGCTAAAAGTTAAACTGGGTATTGATCTTGAAGAAGATATTGAGCGCATGGTAAAGCTGCGTGAGAAATTTGGTAAGAAGTTTGTGATTCGTATTGATGCAAATCAAGGCTATACAACGGCCAAGACCATCGAATTTTATAATCGAACAAAAGCACTTGATATAGAATTGATCGAACAACCACTTCCTGCCAAGGCAATAGCGGAATCAAAAAAATTACCCGATGAGATTCGAAAGATACTGGCGGCTGATGAGTCGTTACTCACGCCACAAGATGCTTTTGAATTGGTGAAACCACCGGTTGCAGCTGGAATCTTTAATATTAAGTTGATGAAGTGTGGAGGAATAAGTCAGGCGCTAAAAATTGCTGACATTGGTTCTTTGGCTGGGGTTGATCTGTTTTGGGGTTGCAACGATGAAAGTATAGTAAGTATAACCGCAGCGCTTCATGCAGCATTTGCATGCGCTAACACAAAGTATATCGATCTTGATGGAAGTCTTGACTTAGCGAAAGATGAAGTAACCGGAGGTTTTATTTTGAAAGATGGAATGATGTATTGTTCGGATAAGCCGGGTTTGGGGGTGGAGCGGATTTAAGAACTTCAATAATTAGCCATCAAACTTTCCAATAAACCCTTAATTGTTTTGAATGTTGAATTTTCAATCGACCAAACTGATTGTTCATTTTCTTCTTTGATTGTTACAACTATCATAGCGTTTTCATTTACCTCATATCCATTTCGTTCAAGCGCATTTTTGGTCCAGAGATAATTGTGACCTTCGCCTTTTAAATGAATGGAAGTTTTACGGAAAGCTTCATGCGTCATTTTTCCGGTCTTAAGATCAAAACCCTTAAATTGAAAGACCTGATCAAAGGTGCCATTTAACACCAAGTCTTCAGGAAGGCCTTCAATTATTTTTCGATTGGACGTTGCCAGCCAAATGGAATCCGCAGTTTGTAAAGCAAGATCAAGTTCATGTGTTGCTACTAAAATAGATTTGCCTGCGGTGCGACAAAGCGAACGAAGAATATTCATAATCTCCACACGATTATTTAAATCCAAGTGAGCGGTTGGTTCATCCAAAAATAAAACTGGAGTATCTTGAGCAAGTGCTTTGGCAATCATAACCATTTGAAGTTGGCCATCGCTCAATTCAAAAAGTTTTTTGGTTACGATGGATTCAAGATGAACTTGTTGAATGGCATTATCGATTAACTCATGATCACGTTTTGACAATGAAACACTCCAATTCAGATAAGGATATCGACCGTACGTAATTAAATCATGTACCGTCATCAATGCAGAGTTAATCCGATCGGTGAGAACAACTGCCACGGATTGATCATTAACAATTTCAATTCTTCCAGCCAATGGTTTCTGAAGTCCGGCAAGCGTTCGTATTAACGTTGATTTACCAATCCCATTAGAACCCATAAAGCAAACAAGTTCGCCTTGCTTCAACTTCAAGTTGAGGTTATCAAATAGAGTATGATCTTTCTTATCAGTTTTATAGCCCACAACCAGATCGGTGGTACTCATCACTATGTTGCTAGTTTCAGACACTTATTCTTTTTGATTTAATAACCATCCAAATTACAACGGGTGCACCAATCATGGAGGTAACGGCATTTAATGGCAGTACTTGGGTACTTCCCGGAATTTGAGCCAACAGATCGCACAGCAGCAGTAAGCTTGCTCCGCCAGCCATCACGGCCGGAATTAATATTTTGTGATTAGTGATGGGAATAACTAACCGAACCAAATGCGGAACCGCTAACCCGACAAAAGCAATGGGACCACAAAAAGCAGTAACCGCGCCCGTAAGCAGCCCGGTGGCTATTACAATAAAGAATCGGGAACGATCGAGATTAATATTTAGGTTTCGGGCATAGTTCTCACCAAGAAGCCAACTATTGAGTGGTTTAATTAAACCATAACTAGTGGTGAACCCTATTAACAGTACCAGTGAAAGCACACCAAGTTCTTTCCAGCCGGTATTCCCAACGCTACCCAGTGTCCAGATCATGAAAGCCTGTAGATCATCAGCCTGACTGGTGAATTGCATGACACTTACAATAGACGAAGTGGCCGCGCTAATCATCAACCCTATTATTAATAGTGAAGTATTGTCCTTAACATAATTGGCAATTGAGATTATTAAAATGAAAACCAATGCACCGCCTGTGCTGGCCGCTAATGCAATGCTCCATGGGTTTTGAAAAATTGCGCCAGAAATGCCAGGATTGAATTGCCCAACTAGTAATAAAGCTGCAACTAAAAGACTAGCTCCGGATGTGAGACCTAGTACGTCTGGCCCGGCCATTGGGTTCCGGAAAAGAGTCTGCATCAAAAGACCACCCGTTGCCAGGGCACTGCCTGCCAAAATACAGGTGAGTGCCTTTGGAATTCTAAATTGCCAGAGAATTGTTTGGTAAACACCATTTTCGCTTGAGAACAGACTACTAATGAGACTGGAAATTGGAATCCTGACGCTTCCAACAGAAAGATTAAGAATCAGCAAGACCACTAAAAGAGTACCTAATATTATGCCCTCCTTCCAAAAAGTAGTTTGCCTCATTAATTCCGCATCGATTTATGGGGAAAAGTAAGACCTTTTTGTCCGTTGCTAAAATTATCGTGCGTCCAACTTATATCAAGTTTAAATATTTGTTTGTTTAAATATATTTAAGTGACTGTAAATGAATTGATTAATTGTAATTCAATTCCTTTACGGTAGCGCCCAACAAGGTTCCTATTTATTTTTTTGAACGCCCTCTTGGTAGCTAAATATTAGTTCCTATCTTTGCAGTCCTTTTTGCGGTACAAAACCCGCAAAACAGGGTAAAATCAAGTAAAATAGGTTTCAACCATGCCTGGAATAATAGGACGTAAAGTAGGAATGACAAGTGTATTTGGGCCAGATGGCCAGAATATCACGGTTACTGTCATCGAAGCAGGCCCATGTGTTGTCACTCAGGTTAAAAACGCTGAGACTGACGGATACAGGGCTGTGCAACTTTCTTTCGGAGAGAGAAAGGAAAAAAATACCCCCAAGCCGCTGGTTGGTCATTTCAAAAAAGCCAACACCAGCCCTAAAAAATCAGTAGTTGAGTTCAGAGATTTTCGTTCTGAATTTGATGGAATGGTTGAATTGGGAAAAGAAATCAAAGTACAAGATGTGTTTGCAGAAGGAGATTTCCTTGATGCAGTAGGCACTTCTAAAGGAAAAGGATTTCAAGGGGTAGTTAAGCGCTACGGCTTTGCCGGAGTAGGTGGCCAAACACACGGACAGCATAACCGTTTGCGTGCTCCTGGTTCAATGGGTAATGCGTCTTTCGCATCCCGTGTAATCAAAGGAAAGCGTTTGCCGGGTCGTATGGGTACAGACCGTGTTAAGGTGATAAACCTTAAAGTGGTAAAAATCATGGCTGACTTAAACCTGATTTTAGTGAGTGGCTCCGTTCCTGGTGCAAAAAATTCAACAATAATTCTGCAAAAGTGATGAGCGTAGCAGTAGTAAAATATAGCGGTGAGAATACCGGCCGCGAGATAAGCCTTGGCAGTGAGGTCTTTGGAATCGAACCAAACGATCATGCTATCTGGTTAGACGTAAAAAGTTATTTGGCAAATCAACGTCAGGGAACGCATAAGTCTAAGCAGCGTGCAGAAATCAGTGGATCTTCTAAGAAATTAAAGAAACAAAAAGGAACAGGTGGCGCCCGTGCGGGTAACATCAAGAACCCTCAGTTTAAAGGTGGTGGTCGTGTATTTGGCCCTACCCCTCGCGATTATTCTTTTAAGCTTAATAAGAAGGTAAAAGATTTAGCACGTAAATCTGCTCTTACCTATAAGGCTAAAGATAATATGATTGTGTTGGTTGAAGACTTCAACTTTGAAGCACCAAAGACCAAGCATTTTCAAGACTTACTTAAATCATTGTCTTTACAGGATAAGAAGACCTTAATGGTTCTTCCAGATGCCAATAAGAACATCGTTCTATCAGGCAGAAATCTCCAAAACTCTAAAATTATTACAGCCGATCAGATCAACACGTACGATGTGATGAATGCTGAGCAATTGATTTTAGTGGAGAGTTCACTAACTAAGATTGATAACATTTTAAATAAACAGTAATCCAATGAGCATCTTGATTAAACCCCTGGTTACTGAGAAAGTTTCTTCCTTGAATGAAAAAGGTAAGTATGGCTTTGTGGTGAAAGGAACTGCTAATAAAGTAGAGATAAAGAGTGCCGTAGAGAAGATGTATGGTGTGAACGTAGAGCGTGTTAACACAATTAATGTGCTTGGTAAATTCAAATCAAGATTCACTAAGGCAGGTGTGTTATCAGGCCGCAAGCCAAGTTATAAGAAGGCGATCGTTACATTGGCTTCAGGAGAAGTAATTGATTTTTATAGCAACGTATAATATATATAAGCGATGGCGTTGAGAAAACTTAGACCGATAACTGCAGGCACCCGTCACCGGTTGTCTCCTGGTTTCGAGGACATTACAGAAACTAAGCCAGAGAAATCTTTGGTAGTTACTATCAAGAAGACTGGTGGTCGTAACAATTCAGGTCGTATTTGCACTGGTCTCGGCCGCACGCAAGCCCTTGACCGCGTTGGCCTGGATTGTTGGTATTGCTTTTGCCGCGCGCATTGTTCAAGCTGAATCGAGTTCTGCCTTGTTTGAGGCCATTGCGCCTGCGCGCACCGTGGGTGTGATTGCTTGTATCACCTGGTTTTTGATCCGCTTCATCAAAAATGTGCAGGACGGGGTGATGGCCGCGCGCCAAGCCCGTGGTGAGGGCGTGGATCGCACCACGGTGGATGCCATTGGCAAACTGATGCGTGTTTCGGTGCTGATCACTGCGGTACTTGGTGGGGCTGCAAAGCCTGGGCTTTTCTGTCTCTGGCGTGTTGGCTTTTGGTGGCATTGGCGGGATCGCGGTGGGCTTTGCCGCCAAAGACCTGCTGGCCAATTTCTTTGGCGGGCTGATGGTCTATTTGGACCGGCCCTTTGTGGTGGGCGAGTGGATTGTCCGCCC
>CAWBCB010000049.1:0-10061 GCA_963787095.1 uncultured Cytophagales bacterium
GTCAAAGACGTCAACAAGGTCTTCAAGTCCAGCGACCGTGAGGTCGTCGCACTGAAAGACATTCAGCTCGAGATTCCCCGCGGTCAGTTTGTCTGTCTGCTCGGGCCTTCGGGCTGGCGGGCAAATCCACCTTGCTCAATGCCATGGCCGGGTTTGCACTGCCCAGCAGCGGCAGCATTACCGCCGATGGTCAGCTGATCACCGGCCCAGGGCCGAGCGCGGTGAATGGCGTTTCAAGAGTACGCACTGTTCCCCTGGATGACGGTGGAAAAGAACATCGGCTTCGGCTTGGACATCAAAGGCACGCCGCAGCCGGAGATTGACCGCATCGTCAGCGGCCTGCTGGCCAAGCTGGGGCTGACCGACTTTCGCAGCCGCTTTCCCAAAGACCTGTCGGGCGGCATGCGCCAGCGGGTAGCCATTGCGCGGGCCTTAGGCGCGCCTACCCGTATTTTAGCAGATGCTTCTGTAATTTCGAAAGACAACACCATGGTTGCTTTCCATTCATTCTCATTGGGCTTTCGGATATCGTTCCAACGGCCAGGACACATTTTGTTGGTAAAGACTTCCAATGCTTTATAGAGTTCGTCTTTGTCGGTAACAACATTCGGTTCAGCAAAAATTGTTACCGATCTATAATTTACTGAGTGATGAAAGGCGGAACGAGCCAACACCATTCCATCAATAAGGGTTACGCTGATACATACGGGTAGCTTTTTTGTTTGCAACTCGCGCATATAAAAACTACCCACCGAACCATGTATGTAGATTTTATTTTCAATCCGCACGAAGCCGGTAGGAATTTGAAAAGGTTGATTGTTATTTGAATAAGCAACAGTGCAGAAGAGTGCTTCATCTAAAATGGAGTAAACAGTTTCTTTATCATAAACACCGCGCTTGGGTAGGCGTGTGATTTTTGTTTTGTCTGTAATAGGGAATTTTTCCATGATAATATTATTAGAATGTATTCTCTCAACTTTTTCTTCTGATGATAAAGCATTCTTTAAATTGATCCATACCAATTCTCGGATAATATTCAACCGCTTTAGGTGCAGCTAACAAAATAAGCATTGAATTTTTACCTGCCGCTTCATGCGTTAGCCGAATCAATTCTTTGCCTATGCCTTGTTTTTGAAAGGCCTCGTCAACAGCCAGATCTGATAAGTAACAACAAAAAGAAAAATCGCTAAGTGCGCGCGATACTCCAATCAGTAAATCGTTCTCCCAGGCAGTAATGAGAATGTTGCCGTGCTGAAGCATCTTTTCCACGCGAGCGAAATCATCGACTGGTCTCCTTTCTGATAAGGTTGATCGTTTCAGTACATCAATGAATTGATCAACCGAAATTTTAAGATCGGTGCGATAGACGATGCTCATACTATTTGAGATTCAAAACAATTTTTCCAAACTGATCACCTTGCTGCATGCGTTGCATGGCTTCATTGATTTGCTCCAATGGATAGACTTTATCGATGATAGGTTTTAGATTTCTGCTCTCTAAAAAATCAAGCATAGAAAGAAATTCATCACGTGTACCCATCGTGGTTCCATGAATGGATAGTTGTTTCCAATACAATGTGCGTGTTGGAATATCCGGAATATCACCTGCTGTACGACCAAAAATTGCCATGCGACCGCCAGGAACCATAAGATCCAAAAGTTGTGAAAATTGTGGACCACCGGCACTGTCAATCACAATATCAAAACCGCCTGATTCTTTCAGTGCATGTTTCGTCCACTCAGGATCTTTGTAGTTAAATCCATTGATGGCACCAAGTGCTTTTGCCTTGCTTAATTTTTCATCCGAACCTGAAGTAACGTAAACTCGTGCTTGATATGCTACCGCAAATTGCAATGCCCAGAGCGCTGCACCACCACCAATCCCAGTGATTAATACTTTTTCTTTTCCGCGCAAGCGAGCTTTTGAAAACAAAGCTCTGTAGGCTGTTAGCGCTGAAAGCGGAACCGCTGCTGATTCTTGAAATGAAAGATGTTCTGGTTTTTCGAAAATTTGTTTTTTAGAAACGACTACATAGTCGCTGAAGGTTCCTGCATCGGGCCAACCTAAAATTTTGAATGAGTTGCCTTGCACAATTGGATTATCGCCCCAGTTAAGACTTGGGTTGATAATAACTTCCATCCCAATCAGTAACGTGTCAGCATCTTCACCCACATCTTCAATTACCCCGCACCCATCCGATCCTAAGGTAATTCCTTCCGGAGAATTTTGTTCTTGTTGAATCCAAAGATCGCGGTGATTAAGTGCGGCATTGTGCAATCTTACCAGCACCTGATCTTTTATTGGCTTTGGTTTTTTTAACTCTCTTATTTCAAGTGGTTGACCGGGTTTTGTAAAAATAGCTGACTTCATGAGCGAATTGTATTTTGCTGATTACTTCAACGGAACATTAAAATTCCAGTTGTGCGTATCAGGTTCATTGCCCATGCGGATGTCATGAAGTTTTTTCTTTACCCGTTGTTGAAAACTTGAATTACTATCAGCTGGTAACGAGTAATCTTTGCCTGCAATGTTGATGATAGCAATGGTAGAAACAACCGCAGCAGTTCCTACACCAAATGCTTCCGTGAGTGTACCTTTTTCAAATCCTTCTTTCAATTCAGCCACACTGATCTTTCTTTCTTCTGTTGGCATTCCCATATCTTTAGCTAATGTCAATAATGAATTGCGGGTAACACCATCTAGAATAGAGGAGGTAAGTTGTGGCGTAACAAGTTTTCCGTCCAACACAAACATCACATTCATGGCCCCTGATTCATCAATGTATTTATGATCACGTGCATCGGTCCAAAGTACCTGATCGAATCCTTGTTCTTTAGCTAATTGGGTAGGGTAGAACGCACCCCCATAGTTTCCGGCACACTTGGCGAAGCCCGTGCTGCCTTCGGCTGCTCGAACGTAGGTATCTTCCACTTTAACACGGACAGGTTTGGCAAAGTAAGGCCCTACTGGGCTGGATAACACAACAAACTTATATTCATCTGATATCTTTACGCCAAGCTTCGACTCCGTTGCAAAAATTACAGGCCTTAAATAAAGAGCCGAGCCTTCAGAGGTTGGAACCCAATTAATATCCGTGGCTATTAATGCACAGAGACTTTCAATAAATAATTCTTCGCTAATCGCTGGCATACACATGCGTGCCAATGATTTAAGCAAACGCTGATGATGACGCTGTGGTCGAAAAATGGAAATCTCACCTTTATTATTTTTAAAGGCTTTCATACCTTCAAAAATCGATTGACCGTAGTGAAGTGAAAGTATAGCCGGAGTCATCAAAATTTCTCCAAAGGGCATGATTTGAGGTTGTTGCCATTCGCCATTTTTATAATTAGCTATGAGCATATGGTCGGAGATGTGATTTCCGAAACCCAGGTTGTTAAAATCTACTGAAGAGATTCTCGATTTTGATATTCGCTCAACAGGTATTTCTGCTAAAGTATTCATGCTGTTAGTGTTTAATGAATAGTAAAGATATTTTTTTCCATTGTCTTGACCAATTATCTTTTTAGTCAACTAACCTCCTATGATAGTTAACTTGCCCAAGGTGATAACTCAAATGCATTGCTAAGTGGATGAGGAAATATTCTGTAGTTGTTTTCTCTTTTAACACAAGCATAGGATATTCCGATGCCAATTGATCTTGAGTTAAGGTAGGAAGTACCTGTTGAATCATTTGAATGGTTTGTTCTATGCGACTCACCAATTCCGATCTGGGAACATCTTTTAAAGCAAACTCGCTATCTCGGTCTCGAATGTAGTCCGTGTTTCCAAGTGTTGCACCGATGTACGCATTAAGATTACCCACTAAGTGCAAACAGAGGTTACCGGCTGAATTGGCAATGCGCTTTTCGATTTTCCAAATTTGCTTCTCATTGGGATACGATTCTATCTCCAACTTTAATTTGGACAGATCTCTGCAGATCAACGTAACAAGATTAGAAGTCTTCATATTTTCTATTTAGTAAGTATTAATTCCATTTTGATGTCACTTCTTTTATAAGGCCCATCTAAAGCAACTTCGGTAAAACCAAGATTTCGATATAAGGCAATGGCTGAGATCAGCCTTGTGTTTGAATAAAGAACTATTTTTTTTGCGTTCAAAGCCTGTGCTTTTTCAATCGCAGCTAATGAAAGTTCTTTGCCGATTTTCATTCCTTGATATTTATCGGTAACGGCCATCTTAGTGAATTCATAAATACCAGTACTCACAAATTTCAGTGCCACAGTTCCCACAAGTGCTTTTTCATAGAGCGCCATAAAGATAAACCCACCTTTCGAGATAATATGTTCTTCCGGGTTTTGCAGCACATCAAAATCAACGGGTTCCATCCAAAAGAATTTCTCAATCCAATCGCGATTAAATTTTTCGAACCAGGGCTGATGCTCTGATTGGTAGGAGAGAATTTTGAGAAGTTGATTAGTACTCATTTATCTTATTCGATTTTGAAGAAAGAAAACTTCCATCAACGATAAATAATTTAGCACCGACTAATGTGGAGGTTCGATGTAAACTCATTTCATCAGATACTTGATAACTCATTCCCTGTTTTAAAATGAACTGCTCACCCGTATTAAGTTCAGTTGTCATTTCTCCCTCAATACAATAGATAATATGCCCCTTGGCACACCAATGATCAGCAACGTAGTTTGGAGAGTATTCAACAACACGAACTCTCAGATTGCCAAAGAGAATAGTCTTCCAAAGCGCTTTGCCTGCAACTCCCTCATGTTCGGTGGCATCTATTTGCGACCAATCTGTAATATGAAAAGGAATAGACTCGTTCATTTTCTTTCTAGTAGTTGTGCTTTCCATCGCACGCGTAATTGATACCCTTTATTTACAATATAAATTCCAAGAATGGTGATAAACATAGCTACTACTATTTTTGGTGTTAACTTTTCGCTTAGCACTAACCATCCTAATAAGATTGCCACAATGGGATTAATGTATGCGTATAATGATACCAACGTCATTGGTAAATTTTTAATAGCGTATGAGTAGCAGGCATAACCAGCAACAGAACCGACAAGGCTTAAATACGTTAAGGAATAAATTACATCGCTAGACCATTGCAGATTTGAGTAATCATCAAACACCAGACTGACCGGGATCAGGAGCAATCCACCAAAAAGCATTTGAAGTCCAGCATTCAGAAATGGATCAGAGTTTTGATTTTTTCGTTTGATCCAAACGCTACCAAATGCCCAACAGATGTTTCCTAGAAATGTAAACAAAATGCCAATGCGATATTTTACGCTCGCAAAATCAGCCAGGTGTTCCTGAAAGATTAAAACAATACCTGTGAAACCTATCGCTAATCCCGCAAGAATTGGAAGTGTTGGACGTTCGTCATTGCTAAAGATGAGATTGATCAAAATTACCCACACAGGCATAATCGAGCAGATGATTGCGGCCATGCCACTGGAAACATAGACTTCGGCCCAGCCAACAATACTAATCCCCAGCGTGATCATGAAAAATCCACTAAAGGCCTGATGAATGAGAGTTTTGGTATCGGGCATTTTTGCTTTGCCAACGGTTAGCATCAATGCAATTAGGATGGGGCCTGCTGTAAGAAAGCGGAGCATAGAAAAAAGAAAGGGAGGAAACTGCGTTACTCCAATGCGAAGTGCCAGATATGTGGTGCCCCATACAATACAAACTGTTGCTAGCGCCAAATAGGCAAGAATGGGGGATTTACCGGTGGTTGAGCTCATAATATCAAAATCGCGATACAAATTTTCTTGATTTAACGATAATAAAACAGTTTCAGTTTTATTAATTTTGACCAGATCAGTTTGAGTTCTTTAAAATCGATTTATATGGAAACTCTGCTTAAGCCCGACCACAAATACATTGAAGTAGCCGACCGAATTGAAAAGCTAATTGAGAAGCAGACATTAAAAGTAGGTGATAAGTTATTATCAGTACGATCATTAAGTAAGCAGCAGGGTATAAGTTTAAGTACTTCGTTTCAGGCTTATTATTATTTGGAAAGCAAAGGCTTGATTGAAGCGAGGCCGCAATCAGGATATTATGTAAAGTTTTCTCCACGGCATTCATTTGAAATTCCAACCTGCTCAGAACCAACTGATGAGGCTTTGCCTGTAAGTGTTGACGAAATGATTTCGAGTGTCTATCATGATTTACGTTCTCCAAATCTTCTTTCGTTTTCATTGAGCGCTCCGCATCCTTCTTTGCTTCCCTCTGCAAAGTTGAATAAGTCAGTGGTTCATTCGTTGCGACATTCACCCGATCATTGTTTGGGATATGAACATATTCAGGGAAATGAAGAGTTGCGAAAGCAGATTGCCAAACTTTCGTTGAACTGGGGAGGCGCATTGAGCGAAGATGATCTCGTTATTACTGCAGGTTGTATGGAAGCTCTTTCGTTTTGTTTGCGAGCCACCACTAAACCAGGAGATGCAGTAGCCACAGAGAGTCCAACCTTTTATGGAATCTTTCGTGTGATTCAAAGTTTAGGTTTGAAAGTAGTGGAGGTACCAACTGATCCGGTTACGGGTGTTGACATTGATTATTTGGAACAAGCAATTACTCGCTTTGATATTAAAGCGTGTTTGTTTGTGCCCAACTTTAATAATCCAATAGGAAGTTGTGTTCCCGATGACAAGAAAAAGCAATTAGTAGAACTTCTTGCTAAGAAAGAGATTCCATTAATTGAAGATGACATTTACGGTGAAATGTATTTCGGAAAAACCAGACCCAGAACGTGTAAAACGTATGATAAAAAAGGACTTGTCTTGCATTGCGGTTCATTCTCTAAGTCATTAGCACCCGGTTATCGCATTGGCTGGACGGCTGCAGGACGATATAAGAATACAGTCATTCAATTGAAACGAATGCACAATATCTCTACCAACACATTAGCTCAAGTTTCAATTGCTCATTTTTTACAGAATGGCCGATACGAACTCCATCTCAGGCGCTTGCGAAAAGATTTGCACACCCAATCTTTAAGATACCTTCAAGCCATTACAGAATTTTTTCCTGAAGACATTCGCATTACCCAACCGCAAGGTGGTTTTGTTTTATGGATTGAAATGAAAAGTGGTGATGGATATAATCTACACAAGCGCGCGCTCAAGCATCAAATCGGCATAGCACCGGGTCAGATTTTTTCAGCGCAAGGCCAATATCAAAATCACTTTAGGTTAAGCTATGGGCTGCCCTGGAGTGACCAGATTGAGAAAGGATTAAAAACGCTGGGTGAGTTGATGTATAAAGAAATGGCTTAAGCTCTGTATCAATTGAAGGTTAAATTTTTAGACTGTTCACTTACTTTACTTTTGCTTATCTTTAGGTATGAATAAGAAATTTCAATTTACTGCTGTAATCGAGAGAGAAGGTGAAGGATATGTTTCACTTTGTCCTGAACTGGATATCGCGAGTCAAGGAGATACGGTAGAAGAGGCATCGGCCAATCTTAAAGAGGCTGTAGAACTTTTTTTTGAGAGCGCCTCCAATAAGGAAATCAGTGAACGGCTTCATGATGAAGTCTTTGTTACACGAATGGAAGTAGCCATTGGGTAAACTTAAAGTACTTTCTGGTAGAGATGTCTGCAGAATTTTAGCAGAAAACGGATTCTTAAATGTTCGTCAGAAAGGAAGCCATATTATCATGCAACTTAAAACATCCGATTCTACCATTACCATCCCTGTGCCTGATCATAAGGAGATTAGAATTGGCACTTTGCTATCTATTATTCGCCAATCGGGTTTGGCAAAATCTCTTTTCGAACATTGATCACTTTATAATTGGGCAAAGTCTGATTAAGACCCATACTGATGTTGCCACATCTTCATCCATTTTCTTTTTTGGCTGGTGTGAAGTGTGTCCCAAATTTTTTGACTGCGCTCAACTAATCCTTCTTTAGCTATTTCCTGTATTTCAGGAATTGTAACGGAAGTATTTCTAACTGAGGATTCAATTAGTTGGTAATAGTCAGAATTGATTTTTTGAATAGACTGACATTGGCTGTCCTTCAATTTTAGTTCTTCCTTCCAAAATAGGGGATCATAAACAACCGCCAGATTTTCAGGCTGGCCTTCTTGCCCTAAAGCAGGGTAAACAAGCAAAATGAGCGAAAAACAGGCAAAAATGATTAGAAGCACGCGTTTCATAACACAAAATAAATACATCTTGTGCAATAAACGAACCCATTCAGCCCATCATATCGACCAAATAGAATTTTTTATAGATGGAAAAGTAAAAAGAGTCGTCAGTCCATGGTCCACAGCCTACTGTCAACTGTGAACCATGGACTGTTGACTATTTCAACTTGGCTACTTCCGCTTCGTACTGTGGCAAAAATTGTTTCTGTTCAGCTGGCAAATTTTTGATGGCCAATTCCCAATATTTGATGGCGCTCTTTTTATCGCCCACAGCAGCATAGCCTCTGGCCAATCCTACATTGGGGGTAAATTTATCTTCGGGATGTTGCTTAGCGTTGTATTTGAAAACTTCCAGTGCCTTTTCATTTTGACCTGCTTGCACCAAACTTCTTGCATACTGATGAATACTTTGAACGTTTGCCGTAGGATGCTTAATAGCTTTATCCATAACTGCACCGGCTTCAGCATTGCGACCCAGGGCTCTCAACACACTTGCTTGAGTTTGCAACGAATTGAAATTTTCAACACCAACAAATTGTGCGCTAACTGCAGTCTCGGCCCAGGTGAGTGCTTCTTCAAGGTTGATTTTGTTTTGAACACAGAACTGCGCAGCCGTCATCCAGTTTTGATAATCAAAACCCGGGGCACTTCTCAATTCTTCGCGCATTTTAGTTAAGTAGATATCATTGATATTAGGAACTTCAATCGTAAAAGGAATTAATTTTTTTTCCCAGTGCAAATACGCTTTCGCGGAAGCTGGTTGCCGGTCATCGAAACCATAGGTAAGCCACTCGGCATAGGGAGCATCAACAGGAGTTACATCAACACGCAACGCATCCTCCTTCGCATCATAAAAATAGCTTCCCCAACTGGTGCTGTTTTTTGAAAACACCCAAGTATAAGGTCCTTCTTTTGATACTGCTAAAAACAAGCCATAGGTGCCGGCCTTTAATTCTTTGCCTTCAATCTTAACATCATTCGAAACGGTGAATACTGTATTTTCATTTGAACCTGCGCGCCACGGAGCAGCCTTGGAAGAACCAAAGCCCTGATCAATAAAACCAAAGTGAGCAGCACCACCCCATATTTTTCCAGTTCTATCAGTTCCATCAGGCGCATGTACATCCGGGCTACTGTACCTAATCGATACTTCAACAGGCCCAA
Source organism: uncultured Cytophagales bacterium (assembly GCA_963787095.1). Taxonomy (GTDB): domain Bacteria; phylum Bacteroidota; class Bacteroidia; order Cytophagales; family Cyclobacteriaceae; genus ELB16-189. The sequence continues at coordinate 9,321 of CAWBCB010000049.1, forward strand.
TAAATTGAGTCACTTTTGATTTTTGATTATCGCCACTAGGTGGAGAAGTTAGCGTTTGTGCCCATGCACTTGAGGCTATAGTAATGAGAAAAAGAATAGTAATGAGTTTTTTCATGATATGTTGGGTTATGAGGGTGTGAAATTAATTAACCTTGATTTAAACGGAAGCAGGGTGATTTTGGCTAATACCGTTTGGGGTATTTTCTAAACCTTACCTTCAGATTTAGAAGGTACTAACACACCTGCGGCGCCTCGGCCAGCGGCGCCAGGTCAACCCAGACGGCACCTGCGGACCAGGCTGCTGCTGCGGTTCGTGCCAGGCTGGTCTTGCCAACCCCGGCCGGGCCGACCAGCGTGACGCAGCCGGGCAGGGCCAGCGCTCCGCGCAGATGGGCCAAGTCGGCATCGCGGCCCACCAGCGTGGTCCTTCAACTTTTCATGTTTCTCCTCAACTGAATCATTGCTCTCCCAAAGATAGATTAAACCATCCCAAATTTTTTGAGTTCGTGGCAATAGCCATTGATTAAAGGTGGTATGGTACTCAATATTCTCTAACCCACAATTGTTCTGTAGACCTTCGATAATACCAACAATCATTAGCTCTCCTGGCAGCATCATCGCCATTCTCTAGTACTCGATCAATTGCTGAAAAGAAATCCTTAAACTCATCGGTTTTGCCATCCTTTAGCTTACTAACAATATAATCTACTAAAGTAATAACATCTATCAAATCTTCTCGGT